>DATKTJ010000105.1:0-2751 GCA_035531235.1 Halothiobacillus sp.
GTTTTACCCGTATAGTCTTCCTTTAGTTTTCCCGATATCCAAGCCAATGACTCCTTATGCACCTCGATCGAGCGTGCCGGAGTGAACATCTGTCCTTGATCCCGTATCAACCGAAAATCATTCAATCCTTGTTTTCCGGCAGCCATAGCGCGAGGTTGGTCATGCTCGCCAAATAACATAAAATCCGTCCACAAGGTACTACCCAAGAAACGAACCCCATCGATCACCACCTCATCGTTATCCAACAAGTGCACATCCAACTCGTGGGCGACAGCACGCATCTGATCCAGTGTCTGGCCCCGATCCAGATGGTAGAACTCGTGATTACCCGGCACCACGATAATCTTCTTGCCAGCCCAGACACGACGCGCCCACTCGATACCTTTGACACCACTTCCGATATCGCCAGCCAGCACCACAACGTCGCAATCGACGCTATGTGGTTCATAGGTGGAAAATTCCGTGTGCAAATCACTCAAAACATGGATACGCATATTTTCTCCTTTTTAATATTTGCAGCGGCGATGTCAAACCAACACCTCCTTCAATCTTTCTCGCCTCGAGATACACGCTGTTCCTCATACGCGCCAACTCGGATCTGCCCGCCATACATATCGGTGATTCCCCGCAATCCCACGCCATAAGCGCGATGTCCCATCTCGGCGAAGCTGGCCGAGTAGTTCAAGGAATCATGATGGTGGCCGTGGAAACTGAACTTTACTTTCATGGAGCGCGCCAACTCGGTCAGCACTTTAAAGCCATGCGGATGGCAGCCGGGGGCTTCATGGGTCACCAGGATGTCTGCGCTTCGTCCATACAATTCGAACCAGTCTTTATAAAAGATGGTCGATCTATGGGTCAGCAACTTTCCAGCTGGCGTGCCGTGCGCCGACTTCCCGAGGCACGACACGTCGGTGAACTTGCGCGCCTCGCGGGCCTGTCTGGCGGTCACGATGCGACCTGGTTCTGCGCGTTTCTTGTAGTCGTCATAGCTCTCATAATTGAACGGCGCATCAGCCGGATCCGGATACCAGACCTCGCCCCGGAACACGCCACCCAGTCCAGCCACGCGCACGCCATCGATCTCAACCACCCGTCCATGCAGGTTGCGTTCGGCCAATTGGCTCTGGAACAGGTTGCGCCAGTTCTCGACCGTATCGGTATCGTGATTACCGGGAATCCACCACACCTCGGTCAGCTTCATGACCTCTTCCAGCTCGCGTTCCAGCGGGCTTCCTGCCTCAATGTCGCCGAGTAGGATGATCGCTTTAGGGCAATCCTTTGCCACGGCAGGCAAAACATGCCGGAAATCGCCATGGATATCGCCAAACATCAGAATCATCAACTGCCCCCAATCCTTTTCTTCAAGGCGTACCGGTGCGCATGGCGGATGCAACGTGCATCCCACAGCGCGTGGTGCTGCACCGCGGCATCATTCTTCTTTGAGCTGGCTATTTCGATGTGCAAATCACTCAGGACATGGATACGCATTTTTTCTCCTTTTTATGGTTGCGTGATGCCAGTCCCAACAAGCGCGACTCCAAGTCAGTCAGTGATCGCATGCTCTGCCCTCCATTTTTCATCGCACGGATCGCATGACACTTTCCACCACCCTTTTTTTCGAAGCGTGCCGGCCAGCCCACAGGTCTCACAAATATTTGCAGACTGCGCTTCGGCAACCTCGACCAGGGTGCGAATCGAACCGATGCTGGCGACCGGACGAAAGCTGATCACGCCATTTCTCTGCTCCCAGATCATATTGTTTATGTCATCCTCATCCGGCCCCGGCGTGGAAATGTAATACCGCAACGTTCCGAACTTTTCCTTGACCTGCCTGGCACGGGGCCAATCCTCAGATGCCGGGTCGATCCCCAACTTGCGTGCCTCGCTCTCGATGGCAGCCGACAAGTCATATAGCAATCTGAACCAGCCATCGCCACACCCGAAGCCCCAGTCCATGAAGGCATTCCGCTTCTCCTGGCCACCACCCCGGTACAACCTGGGGAAATTCTTAAACAGCTTTTCCGTATTTTCTTGATTCATATAAATTCTCCTTATGTTTTTATGGGTAGCGCAGCGTTAGTAGTTAACGGCTCTGCCGATGCAATACAATGTTCCGCCATCAGTCTTTGGTGGAGGGTTCTGCATTCCCAATTCGGGCCACACAAACCCAATAGGCCGGGACTTCTTGACCTCGGTGACCGCATCGAGTACCGGCACCGCGACTTTGAAACCATTGGTGTAGGCGACAGTGAACCCTTTTCTCACAGCACGAATCAGCGCGCGCACGTCGATGTTCGCTTGGGCCAGTTTCTCAACTGCTTGAATATCTAGTGCCAGATGACGACAGCGCGGCAAGCCCTTGTTGATATTGTCGTGCTCACCTTTCGCAATCATTACCTTTTGCTCAAAGCCTGGTGCCGCGATGTCGAACGCCAGACACCGGGACAGCAATGCCGGGTCCAATTTTCCCTTGTCATTGCAGGTCAGGATAAAAAACAAACGAGACGCATCGAAGGTAAGCCCAAGGCTTACATCCATAAAATTCTTGGATGATTCAGGCTCAAGAATATCCAGCAAGGCAGGCAAAACAGCGTAATCGCTCCTGTCGCTGATCTTGTCCACCTCATCCAGCACAATGACGCCGCAGGCCGACTTACTGTGACCAATCATTTTAAAAATCTCACCAGATTGTGAGTTTCCCCAATGGGTGTCGGAACCGGTCAGCACGAAGGCGTGCTGCATCGACCC
>DATKTJ010000106.1:0-61950 GCA_035531235.1 Halothiobacillus sp.
GTTGAGCGCCTGTGCCAGTGCATCATGCAGTTGATTCAGTTCCCCACACGGGATGACCGCCTCGGCGGGCAGGTAGTCGGCTGCGCCGGGGATGGCTGTGGAGACAATGGGCACCCCGGTGTGCAGCGCCTCGATCAGCACGTAGGGAAATCCCTCCCGCCGCGATGCGATGACCAAGACGTCTGCGGCGGCCATGAACAAAGGGACGTCTGGACTGTACCCTGCGAACACGACCCGGTCGCCCAGCCCGAGGGCGGCATGTTGGGCCTTGAGCGCGGCTTCGTCCGGCCCTGATCCGATGATGATCAATCGGCCGGGTAGATCCCGCCAGGCATTCAGAAGAATGTCGAAGCCCTTGGCGGCAACCAGCCGCCCGACCGAGATTGTCATGGACTCGCCGGACGGACACCAGTGGGCCCGACAAGTGGCGATCTCGGTTGGGTCGGCCGGCGTCGGTGGCGTAATCCCGTTCGGAATGACGGCGAGCCGAGGATGTGTCAGCCGCTGTGCCACCGCCTGCGATACGGCGATTACCCCATCAAAATGGCGAAAAGGTCTCGTGTCGTTTTTCAGATTGTGGATGGTGGCGACGTTGGTTCTGGCCCGGGCGCCGCTCAGCCAGACCATCCACGCAGCCTTGTTGGCCTGGGCATGGATCACGTCCGGCGCGAAGGCGTCGAGTTGTTTTCGCAAACGCCAAAGAGCCCAGGGGTTGTAGCGCCAGGTGTCTGCGCGAAGGGGGATGAGCGTGACACGCGAGGCGAGGCGATCGGCAAAGCTCGCATCGGCAAACACACGTACCGTGTGACTCTCTGAGAGGGTGTTGGCCAGTTCGACGAGGTGTCGTTCCAGGCCGCCGTAGCCTTTGCTGACCATGATCAGGGCAATGCGCATAAAACTCTCTGGTTGACCGCTCTGAGCGACGTGCTGCTTCCGGGGCGGCGGCATTGAATCGGAAGGCTCATGATACACTGGCGCGCACTTTACCCATCCGTTCCGAGGATAAGTTGATGGCTGCAGAGTCTCTGGTCAATCTCTCCGCCCTGGCCGCCGCGCCGCTGGTGCGCGAGCCGTTCCCGCATCTTGTCGTGCGTGATTTCCTTCCGCCGTCTGTCATGGCGGACATTGATCGGGATTTCCCGGACGTGCCCAAACGGGGCAGCTTCCCGATGAGCGAACTGCACAGTGGCCCATCATTCGCGTCTCTGGTTGCCTATCTGGAAAGTAATGAGGTTGCCCAGGCTTTTTCGGAGAAACTGGGGCTGGATCTGACCGGGAAACCGACCACGATGACCATTCGGGGATTCAGCGGCGAGCAGGATGGCCGGGTGCATACGGATTCCCGAACCAAACTTGTCACCGTATTGCTGTATCTCAACTCCGGCTGGAACAGTCCCGATGGCCGGTTACGGTTGCTCCGCTCCAATAATCTGGACGATTGGTTCGATGAAGTGCCGCCGGACGCAGGCACGTTGCTGGCATTCGTGAATACCGAAAATGCCTGGCATGGGCATAAGCCTTTTGTCGGTCAGCGCCGCAGCATCCAGCTCAATTGGGTTGTCGATGAGGCCGCCGTGCGGCGCAGCCAATGGCGGCATGGCCTGTCCGCCCGGATCAAGCGCTGGTTCGGGCATAAACCCCAGCCTGACGCGTACTAAATTTCTTGTCGCTCCTGGGACTTTGGCTGACGGGGTTGGCTGGGGCATTAATGTTCCTGCTATTGGTGGCTTTGGCTGCCCGATACAATCTGTGGCGGCCATCCAAACCCCTGAGTTTGCCCCGCATTTTGATGTATCACAGCATTCGACCGGTCATGTCGCCCACGGGGCGGGGTTCGGGCATCGTGACCACCCCAGAGCAGTTCGCTCGGCAGATGGATTGGCTGGCGCGACACGGGGCCCGATTCGTCACCGTATCTCAGCTGGTGGCAGCCGATGACCGCACACACATGGTGGCGATCACCTTCGATGACGGCTATGTCGACAACTACGCCGTTGCCTGGCCGATTTTGCAGAAATACAATGCCCCCGCAACGATCTATCTGGCGCCGGAAATGCCCGGCATCGATCATCTGACGCCCGAGATGGTTCGCGAGATGTCGGCGAGCGGGATTGAGTTCGGGGCACATACCCTGACTCATATTCATTTACCCTCCACCGATGATGCTACGGCAGAGCGGGAGATTCGGCAGTCGCGGGCGGCGGTACAGACGCTGACGGGGCAGCCGTGTTCGAGTTTTGCCTATCCTTATGGCAAGCTGGCCGATCGGCATGTCGAGATGGTCCGGCAGGCAGGTTTTTCGTCGGCGGTGACCACCAAGAAGCGCATTATCCCCTGGGCAGAGACCCATCCCCTGAGACTGCCCAGGCTGTCGATGCTGGGACAGATGAATCGGTTTGAATTCTGGTTGACCATTACCCGAGGACGGTACCGCGTATGACGCACGAGTTTTCGACAGGCCCCCAAAGCCCCGCTGAATCGTCGGCGATCCCGATCAGCGTGTTTCTGATTACCAAGAATTGTGGTCAATGGCTGGATCAGGTACTGGCGCCCGTGGCTGATTTCGCCGAAATCGTTATCGTTGATTCCGGATCGACCGACGAAACCCTGGCCATTGCCGCCCGCTATGGCGCGCGCATCATTCATCAGGATTTTCTCGGGTATGGCGAGCAAAAGCAGATCGCATTGGCGCAGTGCACCCAGCCCTGGGTATTGAATCTCGATGGCGACGAGGTGATCGACGATGAGCTTCGTGCGGCCATGATTCAGTTGGTAGCAGATGACGACCCCGCAGTGACGGGTGGTTTGGTTCGTTTCCGGGATTGGTTTGTCGGTGTGCCAGCCTCGAAGGCGACGCGTGCCATCACCCGTGTTCGGTTGTTTCGACGCGAGCGGGGACGTTTCCTGTCCGAGCAGATCGTGCATGAATCGATTCAGCTTGACCCCGGCGGGCGGATCGTCACCCTGCCCGGTTGGGTGGATCACTTCGGGGTGGAATCGGTTAGCCTTCGGACCGAAAAAATCAATCGATACTCGACGATGCGCGCCGAGCTCGACGCGGCGCGGGGAAAACACCATTCGGCACTGAAACTCGCAACCATCTTCCCTTTGCGCTTCCTCAAGAACTACCTGCTGCGACGGGCCTTTCTCTCCGGCCGCCGCGGGCTGATTCAGGCCATGGCCAGCGCCTATTACTCGTTCCTGATCGAAGCCAAGAAATTCGAGGCCGAGGAACTGCGTCGGCTGAATCTGGATCAAAAGATGGGGTCTTCCACCTCACGCGCATCAACCACGACGAAGGAGTTGTCATGATCAAGAGCACATCGACAGATTCATTGCCGAACGAGGTGCCTGGCGCCTCGATGGCCGCTCGATGGCTGATGCTGGGCGTTCTGCTGTTGCCGATCCTGGTGCTGTTCAAGCGGGTGCCGGCAGAGATCGCCGTGGGCCTCACGGTGCTGGTTGGTCTGTATATCGCGTACCGCCGCCGTGACTTTACCTGGCTGGCTGAAGGCTGGGTCTACGCGGCGGCTGGCCTGTCTCTGATTCTGTTGTTGCTCGCCCCGTTCTCGGTGGATCCCGGGTATTCGGCCTTGAGTGCGGTGCTTGCGTTTCGCTGGCCGGTGTTCGCCGGGGTTCTGATCTGGCTGTTTACGCGACGTCCGGATACCTTGGCCCTGTTCGAACGATCCATGGCCGCAGTCATGGTGTTCATCATTGTCGATACGCTGCTTCAATACGTGACCGGGACGGATATCTTCGGCCATGCAAAACCTGAAGCCTATCGGCTCACCGGTCCTTTTGCGCACTCCTTGGTTGGGTCGTTCACCGACAGAATCTGGTTCATTGGTCTGGCCGTGGTCTGGTTTTCGGCTTTGCGCTGGGGCGAGGGGCGGGCTTTGTTAGCGGCTGCGGTCGCTTCTGCCATCGGGACTTTGTTTCTGTTCCTGACCGGCGAGCGGGCGGCCTTCCTGACCTTTCTCATGGGGTCCGGCTTGGTGTTCCTGGGCATCATCCTGCATTACCCACGCTGGCGTGTGCGGCTGGTGGGACTGGCGCTGGTCGGCATGGCTCTGGTCGTTGGTGTGGCCGCGACGCAGAAGGAGATGGTGGGGCGCAGCGTGGACTCCACCATTCATACCATCTCCCATCTGGATGAGACCGTATATGGCCTGAATTTCCTCACGGGGCTCGAAGAGTTTCAGGCCCATCCCTGGACCGGGGTCGGCGCGCGCGAGTTCAAGGCGTACTGCGATACCCAAATGCCCAAGAATCATGCGCAATACAATGCCATGGGCTTCGATGGCTGCGTTCTTCATCCGCATAATTTCTATACCGGCATGCTGGCCGAGGGGGGCATTGGTTCCTTCCTGATCTTCGCGGCAATGGTGATTCTCATGTTCGTCGCCGTTGTTCGGGGTGCCCGGCAAGCCAATCAACCGTTCTTTGCCTATTTTGGCGCAGCACTGCTGTTGACCAGCTTCTGGCCGATTCAGAGCTCCATGGAGTATTTCAATGGTTGGACCGCGGCCCTGATCTGGACGGGGGTGGCCTGGTCGATTGCGCGTGCCCGGACACCCTTTCGGCGTGTCGGTGGGGCATAAAGCCACCGGCAGGTATCTGGTACACAAGTTTTTTGGGGAGTAATGGATGAGCGTGAGTGTGTGCCGATGAAGGCCCGTGAACAGAGTCGTACGGCACTGGTTCTTTCGTACCGTGAGGGGTTTTCTGTCAACGATGCGACGTCCATCTCTCTGACGATTGCCGAACAGCTGGCGGACGATCACACGGATATTTGTATTCTGGGCGGTCCGAATGCGATTGCTGCCGGTGCGCCTCTGGTCGAAGGCGTCATTCACCCACTCCGGTTGCCCTGGTGGCCGATTGGTCCGCATAACCGCCGCTACGAGCGGGCCATCCGGCACAAGGTGGCCGAATTGGGTTTGGATCGACTGGAGCTGCATAACCGCGGCGTCCTGTTTCATCGGCTTTCGGATCTGCCGATCGGACTGGCGCTCTATCTCCATAATGACCCGCATCTGGTCGGTGGCCTGAAAACGCAGTCGGATCGGCTGAAAGTTCTCAAGCGGGCAGATTACGTGGTGTGCGTCAGCGACTATATCCGTCAGCGCTTCTGTGAAGGACTTCCCGAGGCTTTGTGTGACAAGGTCCACATTGGCTACAACACGTTGAACCTGAACGATTTTACGCCGCATGAAGAAAAACGGAACGAGATCGTGTTCGTGGGGCGGTTTATCCCGGAGAAAGGCATCGTGCCGTTGCTTCAGGCGTTGAAAGCGACCTTGCCCAAATATCCCGATTGGCGCGCCCGAATCATTGGCGCCCGATATTTTGGGCAAAAGGGCCTGCACTATCCTTATGAGAAAGAGCTGCTCGAAGAGTTGGGCTCGACACACCCGCAAATCGACATGCCGGGTTACCGCCCGTTCGCGGATGTGGTCGAGCTGTTCAAGCAGGCGCGAATTGCCGTGGTCCCGTCGACCTGGGAGGAGCCCTTCGGGCGCACAGCCCTGGAAGGGATGGCGGCCGGATGCGCTGTGATCGCATCCCGGCGCGGCGGGCTGCCGGAAGTACTGGGCGAAGCGGGATTGCTGGTCGAGCCCACGGCAGAGTCATTGTCTGCCGCCCTGGATGCCCTGATGCGCGATCAGCAGTATTGCGACTCGGTCGGACAGCAGTGTCTGGAGCGAGCCCGAACGGTTTTCGATCCGGGGCCGATTCACGAAAAAATCAATGCACTGAGACGCGCGCCTCGACCTTCAGCGGGCTAAAGGGCACCGCAGCCCACCTATCGCTTGGCGTCGTAGGGCGACTCTTCCCCGGGCGCCAGATCCTTGTACCGCCGATGTCCCCAGAGATAGCTGGATGGCTCGTGGCGGATCTCTTCCTCCAGCTGCGTGACCAGTCGTGCTGTGTCTGCCGCGTCGTCCCCGCTGGGGACTCCGGTGAGCGGAGGCTGGATGATGACCTCATAATGCCTGCCCGTTCGCCGGACGAAATAGGGCAGAACGATGGCGTTGCCCATGCGGGCGAGTACCGGTACGGCGATATTGGTCGCGCAGCGTGTGCCGAAAAAGGGGATGAAGGCGCTTTGCTTGCCGTGGTAGCTCTGATCGGCAGCCGTCCAGACGATGCCGCCTTGTCGCAGCGTGCGGAGCATCCCACGGGTATTCTCTCTGTCGATCATGCTCGCCACATGCTTGCGTCGCCCGATATTGATGAGCTCGTCAATGATCGGGTTATTGTTCGGGCGGTAGACCGCGTGAACGGGCCAGAGTCGTGCTGCCAGATACACGGAAATTTCGCCCTGAGTGAAGTGGCCGGCATTGAGGATTACCCCCTGTCCGTGCGATCTGGCTGCCTCGACGTGTTCGGCGCCGATCACGGTATGTCGCGGCGGCCGGTCGGTATCGCCGTACCACCCCCAGATGGACTCCAGAGCATCCTCGCCCAGTCGCTCAAAGTGCTCATTCAGGATCATGTGCCGCCAGACATCGTCATGAGATGGGAAGGCGCGCGTGAGATTGGCTTGCATGACGGCGCGCCGCTTATGGAGTCGTTTGCCGACCGCGCGCCCGAGAAATCGCCCCAAACCGAGCCGGGCACCTTGTGGGAGCAGGGCGATGGCGCGCAAGGGCAGGCTGAGTACGAAAACGGCGAGTCTCGTCACGAGCGGTAAAGTTGGCGGCTGTTTCATGGTCGCCATTTTAAGGGATTTTGCCCGTCAAGCGCGGGGATTGTGGTGTTGATGGTTTCTGATCGGGCGGCCCGGTGCGTCGAAGGCAGATGATCTGAGGCATAATGCCCCCACTTCAGAACAAGGAATGGCGCATGGCTGGCTGGGTCTATCGCATCGTGCTGTGGCTGGCGTTGCCGTGGTTGTTCATCGATTCGCTTCGGCGGGCCGGCAAGGCGCCAGCGTCCGATCGCATCTGGTTGGCACAATGGGGCCGTCTGTCGCCGCAACTGCCCACCGGTGCGATCTGGCTCCACGCGGTATCTCTGGGTGAAGTGCGCGCCGCGCGTCCGTTGGTGGCCGCACTCCGGCAACGATGGCCGGAACAATCGATCATGATCAGCACCACCACGGAAACTGGCGCTCAGGCGGCTCGGGCTTTGGGTGTGCCTCATTTTTATGCGCCGTTTGATTATGCATTCGTTCAGCGACATGTATTCCGGCGGTTGCGTCCGCGGGTATTGATCCTGATGGAAACCGAGCTCTGGCCCAACTGGCTTCGCGTGGCGGAAGAGCGAACGGTGCCGGTGATGCTGGTCAATGCGCGCCTGTCCGATTGTTCGTTTGCCCGTTATCAGCGTTGGGGCGGGCGCCTGTTGCAGGAAGCCTTGGAACGAATCCGGCTGATCTGTACCCAGTCGGCTACCGACCGGGCGCGATTCGCGATGTTGATTGCCCCGACCGGTCAAACCGAGATTCAGGATTGCGGCAATATCAAATACGATGTGCCCCTGACAGACGTCGTGTCATGGTCGGCTGGGGATCGCCCCGTCTGGCTCGCGGCCAGCACCCATCCGGGCGAAGAGGCGGCGGTGCTTGCCGCGCATCGTCAGGTGGTCGCACAGGTGCCGGACGCCCTGTTGGTACTGGTTCCCCGCCATCCGGAACGAGCGGCTGCGATACAGGCCCTGATTGCCGAGTCGGGGTTCGTGGGGCTGACCGGGACGGATACGACGCCGGTTGCCCCGGATACCCAGGTTTTCCTGTTGGCGCAAACCGGGGTGCTGATGCGTTTTTTCGCGTCGATTCCGGTGGTTTTCATGGGCGGATCGCTGGTGCCGGTGGGCGGGCATAACCCCATTGAGCCCGCATTGTTCGGACGTGCCGTTCTGACGGGGCCACAGACAAAGAATTTCCGCGCGATTTATCAGCAACTGGCTGATCGGCATGCCGTGCGGATAGTGACGGAGGCGGCGGAACTGGGGTCAGCTGTCCTCTCGACGTGGCGGGCGCCGGGTGAATGGGGCGCGGCAGGTGAACGAGCCCGGATGGTGGTGGTGGAAAATCGGGGGGCAACCCAGCGGATTCTGGCCGAACTGGACCGCGTGCTTTCTGCCGAGTCGTTTGTGGGGGATTGAATCTGTTGTACACGAGTTGCCTCGGCCTGTAGGTCCCGAATATCGGGACTGTTCGGGATGGTGGACGAGTTTTGGAACGGAGTAATTTGAGTATTCTCATGACAACTGTATCTGGTTTATCGGTTACCGAGCCTATTCCTGCCGTCTGGGCGAAGGGTTTGGTCAAACAATTTGGTGCTTTGCGCGCTGTCGACGGCATCGATTTCAGTATTCGACCCGGCTTGTGTTTCGGATTTCTCGGACCCAATGGTGCGGGCAAGACGACGACGCTGAAAATGCTGCTGGGACTGGTGGATTTCGACGAGGGCGAGTTGTGTTTGCTGGGCGAGTCACTGCCTGGTGCCGCTCGTGCGATTCGGGCACGTGTGGGCTTGGTGCCACAGGCCGACAACCTCGATCCGGATTTTACCGTACGGGAAAATCTGTTCATGTACGCGCGGTTCTTCGGCCTGAGCCGGACAGACGTCGCGGAGCGGGTGGATGCGCTGTTGGTTTTCTCGGAACTCACGACCAAGGCGGATGCCAAGGTGGAGACGCTGAGCGGCGGCATGAAGCGACGGCTGATCATTGCCCGGTCGCTGATCAATGATCCCGAGATTGTCGTACTGGACGAGCCGACCACCGGTCTTGATCCCCAGGTTCGGCACATGATCTGGGCGCGGTTGGCCGAGTTGCGCGCTCGAGGCGTGACCCTGATCCTGACTACTCATTACATGGAAGAGGCCGAGCGCTTGTGCGACGAACTCGTGGTCATGGATCACGGCCGGATTCTGGACCAGGGGTCACCGAAGGCATTAATTCAGAAACATGTGGAAAGCGACGTGATCGAACTGCGTGGCGAGGTCAGCGACGGCCTGTTCACCATGTTGCGTTCAATGAGTGCCCACACCGAGCGACAGGGCACGGCTGTTTATGTCTACACGCATGCCCCGGCGCCTATCCTTGAATTTCTGGGTGAGGATACGGGACTGACGATCATCCATCGCCGGGCAGGGCTGGAGGACGTGTTTTTACGCCTGACCGGACGGGGGCTCCGCGAATGAAACGATCGATTTGGGCGTTGCCGCGACTGAGGCTGGCGGCCTTTGCCTTGCTGGAACGAAATTTTCTGGTCTGGCGCAAACTGATTGGCCCGGCGATTGTGCTCAACTTTGGTGAACCGCTGATCTACCTTCTGGGTTTGGGTTTGGGGCTGGGGCAATTGGTTGGTACGGTGGGCGGCTTGCCCTACCTCACCTTCCTGGCCTCCGGGGTGGTTGCTTCCTCCGCCATGACGACGGTGAGTTTCGAGGGCATGTACTCGGTCTTTACGCGCATGGTGCCGCAGAAAACCTATGACGCCATCATGGCCAGCCCGCTGGATATCGACGACATCGTGCTGGGCGAAACCATTTGGGCGGCCATCAAGGGGCTGATCAGTGCCATCGCGATCATGGTCGTGGCGGCTTTTCTGGGTGCGGTATCCGGCGGGTGGATGGCGCTTTGGGCGCTTCCGATCGTGTTTTTGATGGGACTGACGTTTGCGGGGCCGGCTATCGTCATGAGTGCCGTCGCCGGTAGTTATGATTTCTTCAATTACTACTTCGTGCTGGTGGTGACGCCGATGTTCATGCTGTCCGGCGTGTTCTTCCCTTTGGATCACTTTCCGCCCGCCTTGCTGCTGGCGGTACAGTTCCTTCCCTTGATCCACGCGGTTGACTTGATTCGCCCATTGATCGTTGGGCAGCCGTTGACGCACGTCGGATTGCACCTGGCCGTATTGTCTGGCTATGCCCTCTTGGGGTATTACCTCGCGGTGGTATTTGTACGTCGCAGGTTGTGGGTGTGAGGACGTGACAGCGCTGATTTTCCGATACATCGGTTGTGTGTTTCCGACGGCGCTAGTCGGTTGTTAAGAGAAAAAATTCTGGTGAACAGCGCATTGATTCGGTCGTTATGGTCAAAGAGGCGCACATTGTGTTGTTTTTTTGCAATTTGTTCGTAAAAATATGTTTATATATTTGATTTTAAACAGAATAATTGCTGTGGTTTTTGTTTGTTTCCCGGCGTATTATCCTTTCGCTTACATCATGAATCACGAAGGAATTATTTACTATGAACGCTAGTTCAATGAAATGGGTTGTTGGTGCAGTTGTTGCTGGTGCAATGATGGTTTCTGGCGTCGCCATGGCTGCCGATACCGCTGGTGCGGCTGTGAAACATCACGCTGTGAAGCACCATGCCGTGAAGCATCACGCTGTGAAACACCATGTTGCTAAAAAACATCATGCTGTTAAGAAGCATCATGCTGTGAAAAAACATCACGCCATGAAGCCCGCCATGGCGGCTCCGGCCAAGTAATATCTGGCGCCGTTGTCTGTTGAAAAGCCCGGGTTTTCCCGGGCTTTTTTGTTTTCAGAATCCGTCGATCATGTGCACTTAGGTGCTAGGAAATATCGGACGGCTCTCGTGCGCGCCAGGACTTGCGTCTCATTGCTTAACCCCCGTCATGGCTATGACGGCGTGAATCAGCCGCTTCCTAGGGCCGATGGCCGTTATCCACCTTGATGGTTGTTGCGTTGATTGCGGGGCAGGCCAGCAGGTAGTCGACCGTCTGACAGATGACGTGGGCGCCGGGCTCGAAGGGTAGTAGATTCTGCTGAAGTCGCCGGGCCCGATGGCCTTCGTCATCTTCTGGATGAAACATGATCAGTCCGGGGGCGATCGCGTTGACACGCGTGTGGGGCGCAAGCCGTTTGGCCAGGGAGCGGACGGCACTTTCGGCGGCGGCCTTGGAGGCGAGATAGTGCAGATGGTCCGCTTCGCCGTCATGGGCCGCTGCATCGGACAGGAAGAGGACGAGTCGGGATGCGCGGCCTGCCTGATCGCGGACGGGCAGAATGCGCTGAAATTCTTCGGTGATCTGTACGGGGGCCGTGACGTGGACGTGATACAACTCGGCCGATTTGGCCGGATCAAGCGCGCACTCGGTGTCGTCATACCAGACCGAGGCATTGTGGATGATGGCATCCAGTCGGGATGCGGCAGCGATGACAGCAGCCCCAAGCTTTTGGGCGGCCGCAGGCTCGGTCAGCTCACAAGGCACTGCAATCAAGCCTTGATCGATCAAGGTGGCGAGCTGGGGTGTGTGCTTCCGATACGTGCCGATCACCCGATGGCCCTGGTTCATCAGGTGTGCCGCCAGATGGGCGCCGATCCGGCGGCCGACGCCCGTGATGAGAATAACTTTTTCGGGGCCTTGCGCGCTCATCGTCTCTGCAGATCCTATTTTCGTCCTTGCGCAATCAGTTGCAGGAATTCGTTGCGGGTTTGCGGATCGTCGCGCAGGGCGCCTAGCATCATGGATGTGATGGTTTCAGAGTCGACTTTTTCGACACCGCGCATCGCCATACACATGTGCGCAGCCCGTACTTGAACGGCGACGCCACGAGCACCGGTGACTTGTTGTACGGCGTCGGCGATCTGCTGTGTCATGTTTTCCTGAATCTGCAGCCGGCGGGCATAGAGGTCGACAATGCGCGCGAGCTTGGACAGGCCCAGAACCTTGCCTTGGGGCATGTATCCGATATCGACATGGCCGATGATCGGGAGCATATGGTGCTCGCAGAGGCTGTAAAACTCGATGTTGCGGACGACGACCAGCTCATCGTTGTGGGAGGCAAAAAGCGCGTCACCCACGGCGCTGCTCAGCGGGCTCTTCAGGCCCTGAGTCATGTAGATCAGGGCTTTTGCAACCCGTTCCGGGGTTTGTTTCAGGCCTTCACGGTCGGCATCCTCGCCGAGCGCCCCAAGGATGGTGTGTACCGCACCGGCAATGAGTGCAACGCGGTCGTGATCTTTGGCGACGGGCTCAGGGAAATCGTCTTCGTGCAACGCGGTCATGGTCAAAGGCTCTCCTGCCTCTCGGGTTGGTTGTGTTACACGATACTTTAGCAGGCAGGTGCCGCAGAATTGTCGGTTTCGTGTAATAAAGGTCAACATAATCGTGTTTTTTGCGGCCCGGGTTTTGCGTGTTGAACCGGCCGCGGGATAAACTACCCGGTTCTTGGTTACTTGAAATGTTCTTAAAAAAAACGGATACCGAATTGAAAGCCCGAATCGAACAACAGTTATTGGTGGCGCTGAACACCCTGAAGGCGCAAGGCGTGCTGGACCCAGCGGCTCAGGCTGTGCCCGCCCTGTCTGTGCCCAAAGATGCGGCGCATGGTGATTTTGCCACCAATCTAGCCCTCCAGATTGCCAAGCCGATGGGGGTGCCGCCGCGACTGGCGGCGGAGCAACTGTTGGCGGCGATGACGGATCGCACCGGAATTCGTGCCATTGAGATTGCCGGGCCAGGCTTTCTGAATTTCTTTGTGGATGCCCAGGCAGCCTTTGCCCTCATTGATGTGATCTTGGCCGCGGGGAAAGATTATGGCCGCTCACGGATCGGTGCTGGCGCGAAGGTGCAGGTCGAATTCGTGTCGGCCAACCCGACCGGCCCGCTGCATGTCGGGCATGGCCGCGGCGCCGCTTATGGTGCAGTGGTGGCGGATTTGCTGGCAGCGGTCGGCTACGAGGTGCATCGCGAGTATTACGTGAACGACGCCGGGCGGCAGATGCACATTCTCGCCGTCAGTATCTGGTTGCGCTATCTGGAGAGCGTCGGTGCGACGCTGACCTTCCCGGCGAACGGATACAAGTCCGAAGGCTATATCTTTGACATCGCCGCAGCGCTGAAAGCCGAGCAAGGCGACAGCTTGAGCGTACCGACGTCAGATTTGTTTGCGGGTTTGCCACTGGATGAGCCCCAGGGCGGCGACAAGGATGAATACATCGATGCACTGATTGCCCGCGCTCGGGATTTGTTGGGTGATACGCGGTATCGCATCGTCTTTGATGCCGGGTTGAAGGCCATCTTGGGTGATATCCGTACCGATCTTGCCGAGTTTGGTGTGGAATATGAAGACTGGTACTCCGAGCAATCGCTGGAAGATAGGGGCCTGATTGATCGAGCCATCGAACGGTTGCAGGCCAGCGGGCATGTCTACGAACAGAAAGGCGCCTTGTGGTTCCGGTCGACCGAGTTCGGCGATGACAAGGATCGGGTGGTTCGGCGCGACAACGGCCAGACGACTTATTTCGCGTCGGATATCGCCTATCACATGGAGAAATTCGACCGCGGATTTGATCGGGTGATCGATATCTGGGGCGCGGATCATCATGGTTATGTCCCGCGGGTCAAGGCGGCGCTGACCGCGTTGGGTTATGACGCAAATCGGCTCGATGTGTCGCTGGTCCAGTTTGCCATCCTTTACCGGGGGGGCGAACGGGTGCAGATGTCGACGCGTTCGGGCAGTTTTGTCACCCTGCGCGAATTGCGCGAGGAAGTCGGCAACGAAGCGGCCCGTTTCTTCTATGTGATGCGTGCTGCCGCCCAGCATCTGGATTTTGATCTGGATCTGGCCAAGAGTCAGTCCAACGACAATCCCCTCTACTACATTCAGTACGCTCACGCCCGCGTGTGCAGCGTCTTCCGTCAACTCCCCTTGCGGGGGTTTGTCCACGATGCCATCAACGGACGTTCCGCCTATGCGCGTCTGACCGAATCGCACGAGCAGGCCCTGTTCAAACGCCTGAGTCAATATGAGGGTACGGTGGAGCGCGCAGCCGTCGGGCTGGAACCGCATCAGCTGGTTCATTATCTGCGTGATCTGGCACAGGATTTTCACGCCTACTACAATGCCCATGCTTTCCTGCTGGCGGAGGATACGGCCTTGCGCGATGCGCGATTGAACCTGATCGATGCGACCCGTCAGGTGCTGGCCAATGGTCTGGTGTTGTTGGGCGTCGGTGCCCCGGAAGAAATGTGAGCCTTGCCTGATGATCCTCTTTATTCCTTTCCAGAGCGCGATATATGGCACAGAGCAAGCGTAGTCCTGCAAACAGGCACCGTAGCAGCACACCGCCGGGAACCGGCAAGTGGATTGTTGTCCTGCTGCTGGTGGTGGCGGCTCTGTTGGTATTCATTGCCGCTCGACTTTGGAAGAAGGATGACCCGGCGGGGTATGGTTCGATGCAGCACGATGCGCGATCCGTCAAAAAGATGGAGCAAAAGCCACCGGTAAAACCCGATTTCGAGTTTTATACCTTGTTGCCCCAGCAGAGCAATAGTCCGGTGATTCCCGCGCCGCCGACCAAGCCGGCAACGTCGGAGAAGCCCGCAGCACCCGCCGGGTCCGACAAGACCGAAGCGCCGGCCAAGGATCTCAATTACTGGATCCAGGCAGGGTCGTTTGCCACACAGGCCGAGGCTGATCGACGCAAGGCGGAAATCGCCATGCAGGGATTCAGCTCCGAAGTGCGTTCTGCAGAGGTGAATGGCAAGAACTATTATCGTATCCAGATTGGGCCGATCAAGAGCGCCCAACTGCCTGAAGTCAAAAGACGACTCAAGGCCGCCGAGATCGATACGCTGCCGCCCCGCACATCCCCTTGACGGATTCGGGCAAGTGCGCGCTGGGCTTAATTTTTGGCTGTGATTCGGGTACATTGGTAACTATTTGCCGCCGAAAAAGCGTTGCCTGTTCGCGTTCGGTCTGACGGACTGATTATCCCGTCGGGCGCGGGTTCGGATGAGTGCTTGCCGGGTCAAACGGACCCACATCGATATTCCGTTTTGTTATTTTTGATTTTTTATGGGGATTCACCATGTCAGATTTCGTAATTGCACCAAGCATCCTGTCCGCCAATTTCGCAGCGCTGGGCGATGAAGTCGACAAAGTGCTCGCCTCAGGCGCGGACTGGGTTCACTTCGATGTGATGGACAATCACTACGTGCCCAACCTGACCATCGGCCCCCTGGTCTGTGAAGCTCTGCGCAAGCATGGCGTTACCGCGCCCATCGACGTGCATCTGATGGTGAAGCCGGTGGATCGCATCATTCCCGATTTCGCCAAGGCCGGCGCCACCTACATTACTTTCCACCCCGAAGCTTCCGAGCACGTCGACCGCAGCCTGCAACTGATCCGTGACTGTGGTTGCAAGTCCGGTCTGGTGTTCAATCCGGCGACTCCGCTGGACGTGCTGGAATATGCCCTGGAAAAAGTGGACATGATCCTCCTGATGTCCGTCAATCCCGGTTTCGGCGGGCAGAAATTCATTCCCTATGTATTGGACAAGGCCCGTCAGGTGCGCAAGCTCATCGACGCATCGGGCCGTACGGATATCCGTCTGGAAATTGATGGCGGCGTGAGCCCGGCCAACATTCGCGAAATCGCCGAAGCCGGTGTGGACACCTTCGTCTCCGGTTCTGCATTGTTCGGCAAGGCCAATCCTGCGGATACCAATCGCTACGATACGATCGTGGGTGAAATGCGCGCCGAACTGGCGAAGGCTCGGCGTTAATGGCGCAGTTCACTCCAAAAATGGTGCTGTTCGATCTGGACGGCACCCTGATCGATTCGGTACCGGATTTGCATGCCGCCGTGAACATGATGCAGCGGGAACTCGGCTTTCCCGAGCGTGCCGAGGCCGATGTACGCAACTGGGTGGGCAACGGGATTGATCCGCTGGTCGATCGCGCGCTGACCAACACCTTGGCAGGGGGCGCCGATCCGGCGCTGTTCACACGTGCCTTCGAGATTTTCAAGGTGGCCTATGCCGAAACCAATGGCAAGTACTCGCGGGTATTCCCCGGTGTACAGGCCGGGTTGGATCATGTGCGCGGGTTGGGGCTGTCCATGGGCTGCGTCACGAACAAGGCAGCGGCTTTCACCTTGCCCCTGCTCGAGCAAACCGGGCTGCTATCCCAGTTCGAAACCGTGATATCCGGCGATACACTCCCCCTGAAAAAACCGGACCCGGCACCGCTGTGTTATGCCGCCGGCTGGTTCCGAGTACGCCCGCGCGATGCCCTCATGATCGGCGACTCCATCTCCGATGTGAAAGCTGCCCGCGCTGCCGGGTTCTCGATTATCTGCATGAGCTATGGCTATAACCATGGCGAGGATATTCGCAACTATCACCCGGATGTGGTGATCGACTCGATGGCCGAATTCCCCGGCCTGATCGGCTAGGGATCACCATGGGCAGGTTTGTGTCGCGCTTGATGATATTTCGATGGCGGGATTGATCCGATCCCGTTCATTCGATTGATCCATCGCACGCTAGCCCCAAGGAAAAGTTCATGTCGTTTCATCCCACTGTCGCACAACTCGCACAACTCGCTGCCGACGGCTTCAACCGGGTGCCCCTGACGCGCACGGTGTCGGGCGATTACGATACGCCCCTGTCGGTCTACCGCAAGCTGGCCGAAGCGCCGAACAGCTATCTCTTCGAATCGGTAACCGGGGGCGAACGCTGGGGGCGGTATTCAATCATCGGCCTGGCTGCGCGTACCGTGTTGCGGGTGTATGGTCAGCGGATCGAGGTTCGACGCGACGATGCCGTTGTCGAAACTGCAGAGGTCGCCGATCCGCTTTCCTGGATCGAGGCATTCAAGGCGCGTTATCGGGTCTTTGAGCCATCGGACATGCCCCGCTTTCATGGCGGACTCGTCGGTTATTTCGGTTTCGAAACCATTCGGTACATCGAGCCCAGGCTGGCGGCACGTCCGCCCAAACCCGACCCGCTGGGGAATCCGGATATCCTGCTCATGGTGTCCGAGCAGGTCGTGGTGGTGGATAACCTGTCCAGTCAGCTCTTGCTGGTCACGCTGGTCGATCCCGCTCAAGCGGATGCGCTCGAAGAAGGGGCGCGCCATCTGGACGCCCTGACCGCGCGGCTGCGCTCGGAGCGGGTGCGCTACGCACCGTTGGCCCGTCCGCGGCATATTGATGAAAACGATTTTAAGGCCAGCTTCACCCGCGAGGGCTATGAAGCCGCTGTGCTGAAAATTCGTGAATACATTGCGGCAGGAGACGTCATGCAAGTGGTGCCCAGTCAGCGGATGACCATCGCTTATGATGCGCCGCCGATTGATCTCTATCGCGCCCTGCGCAGCCTCAATCCCTCGCCGTATATGTACTTTATCGATTGCGGGGATCATCAGGTCATCGGTTCCAGTCCCGAGATTCTCGTGCGGCTGGAGGATGGCGAGATTACCGTGCGTCCCATCGCCGGTACGCGCCCGCGCGGCAAGACCCATGCGGAAGACTTGGCGCTGGAGCAGGATCTGCTGAGCGATCCGAAAGAAATCGCCGAGCACGTCATGCTTATCGATCTGGGGCGTAGCGACACCGGACGCGTGGCTGAAATTGGTTCCGTGAAGCTCGAAGAGCGCATGGTCATCGAACGCTACTCCCACGTGATGCACATCGTGTCGCAGGTCACCGGTCAGCTCAAGGCCGGATTGAACGCCATCGACGTGCTCCGTGCCACTTTCCCGGCGGGTACGGTCAGCGGGGCGCCGAAAATCCGGGCGCTGGAAATCATCGATGAAATCGAGCCCGTCAAACGCGGTGTCTACGCCGGCGCCGTCGGCTACTGGGCATGGAATGGCAATATGGATACCGCGATTGCCATCCGCACCGGCGTGCTCAAGGACGGCGAGCTTCATATCCAGGCGGGAGGTGGCATCGTGGCTGATTCCGTTCCGGCCAACGAGTGGGAGGAAACCCTCAACAAGCGCCGTGCATTATTCCGCGCGGCGGCCGTGGCGGAAGCGGGCGTGGATGGTGTAGAGATATATCATTGAGTCCGTTCCCGTGAAAACGGGCTGGGAGGGTAAATAAAAAAGCGGCCCTAGGCCGCTTTTTTAATGATGCGATTCGTGCAGCTAAGCAGTTTGTGCCGAGGGGGATTCGGTCCGTGCAGCGCCGCATCCGCCACTCTGACATCCGCCGGCTTCCTCGGTGAAGCCTTCTGGGATCAGGGGGTGGATGCCGAGTTTGTGAAACAGCGCCTTGTCCTGGTTCTGATCGGCATTTTCCGTGGTGAGCAATTTGTCGCCATAGAAAATGCTGTTGGCGCCTGCGAAGAAACACCAGGCCTGGGTTTCATCGCTCATGCCCTCGCGGCCTGCCGACAGGCGGACGTGGGAGGTCGGCATCAGGATTCGGGCGACGGCGACGGTGCGGATGAATTCGATCGGATCAAGTGTCGGGACGTCGGCCATCGGGGTGCCGGGGATACGTACCAGCATGTTCAGCGGCACCGATTCGGGTGCGCGCGGCAGGTTGGCAAGGCTCAGCAGGAAGGATGCACGGTCCTCACGGGATTCGCCCATGCCCAGAATGCCGCCGGAGCAGACATTGATGCCGCTGTCCCGGACGTGGTCGAGGGTATCGAGCCGATCCTGGAACTGACGGGTTGAAATCACTTTGCTGTAGTACTCGGGGGAGGTATCGATATTGTGATTGTAGTAGTCCAGTCCCGCCGTCTTGAGTCGATCGGCCTGCGGGCGGGTGAGCATGCCCAAGGTCAGGCAGGCCTCCATCCCGACTTCCTTGACGACATGAACCATCTCGATCACGTTCTCGAGTTGCCGATCTGTGGGATTGCGCCAGGCGGCCCCCATGCAAAACCGTGTGGCACCCGTTTCCCGCGCACGCAGCGCGGCCGAGCGAACTTCATCCAGCGGGAGCAGGCGCTCGCGTTCCAACCCGGTATCGTATTTCGAGCTCTGTGAGCAATACGAGCAATCCTCAGGGCAGGCGCCGGTCTTGATCGAGAGCAGGGTGCTGACCTGAACGGCATTCGGGTCGAAATGATTCCGGTGCGTCTGATGCGCTTGGAACAGCAGATCGTTGAACGGCAGATCGAATAGGGCGAGGGTCTGCTCGCGGGTCCAGGGGGCTGTCGACAAGGTGAATTCTCTCAGTAAGGCAGCTTCAATGGGTAACCGTTATTCATCATCAAACGGCACGTCGGGCTCGACAATGGTATCTTCCCACGTGTCCTTGTTGATCCGATGCAGGTCATAGAGTGTCCAAGGTACCAGAATTGCCGCAGCAATCGCCCATATCACCAGGTAATAGATGATCTTCGGGGGGAAGAAAATGGCGACGGCCACCGCGAAACCCGAAACGCCATAAAAGCGATAGGCGGCCATTTGTGTGTAGTGACCGACTTTCGGGTTGGGATGGAATTTGTTCAGAGCGTAAATCAACATGGACATCCCGGTCCAGAAAATGGCTAGTGGCAATGGGATTGCCATCGCGACCAGGGTGCCATAATTGAACCACTTGGCGGCGCGGCGCGCTGAGGCTGCCGTGACGATTTTGGGCGCCGTGTCTACGTCGTTCAGGGCATGCGCGGTATGGGACATCTGTAGAATTACCTCATTAGCATAGGCTTATGAATGTAGCATGAATTTTCTGAGCGACCTAACCCGATTGCTGATCCCGGCCCCGTGCCTGTTGTGCCGTATGCCGACGCTGTCATCCAATGGGCTGTGCCCGCAGTGTGATGCTGTTTGGGGTGATTTGTCGACGCGCGATGGCCGTTGCCCCGTCTGCGCGATTCGTGTGCCCGAACCGGACATGATCTGTGCCGATTGCCTGCGCCATCCGCGCTCCTTTGATCGCACGGTTACCGGGCTTGATTTTGATGCGCCGGCCCGTGCATTGATCCACCGTCTGAAGTTTCAGCGCGACACTGCCGTGATGGCCGCCTTGCTGCGACCGATGATCGACGCGATTGGGCAACATTACCCCCGGTCGCCTGCGGCCCTGCTCCCGGAGGATTGGCCGGATGCACTTTTGCCCATGCCGATCCATCCGCGCCGGCGGCGCGAGCGGGGCTTCAACCAGGCCCGATTGATGGCGGATCGCCTGGGACGTCATTTTGGCTTGTCGGTTTGTGGGGACGCCGTGCGGCGGGTGAAGATGAATGCCCCCCAAAGCCAGCTGGATGCGGCGGCGCGGCGGAAGAGCCTTAAAGACGCCTTTGCCGTCGAGGGTGCGTTACCCGCGCATGTGGCGATTGTGGACGATGTGATGACGACCGGTAGCACGACGGACAGCCTGGCCCGAGTACTGAAGCGGGCCGGTGTCTTTCGGGTGAGTGTGTGGGTGGCGGCACGAACTCCTCGTCCGGGGGGATGACCGGACGAGGTCTGTTGCTCGCCGTTCTGCTTTGCGGTATGATCCCCGCCCTTAAAAACCAAACTTCGCGTTTGGCATGAGTCATGTTCGCTGGTGTCGCTACGCACGGACATGATTTTTGAGCTAACGTATTGAACCGATTACCCAAGGTATCGCACATGAAACCAGATATTCATCCCGACTATCGTCCCGTCGTCTTCCAAGATTTGGCCTCTGATTTCGCGATCCTGACGAAATCAACGATTCGTGCCAAAGAAACCATCAAATGGACCGATGGCAACGAATACCCGCTGATCAAGGTGGAAATTTCCTCCAGTAGCCATCCGTTTTATACCGGTAAGCGCATGGATTCCAGCACCGCCAAGCAAGTGGATAAATTCCGCAATCGCTACGGCCGCAAATAAGACCGTGCGTTTCGGCGCAAGCGTTTTGAAGCTCGGCAATCGAAAGGCATTCACCCGATATGGGTTGAATGCCTTTTTTGTGGCTGGCCTGCTCCAATTGTTCGGTGGCTCTGCGGCCGTCGCGTCGCTGGTGGCCTGTCCGGCGGATCAGTCTGGACAGCGGGCGACCGTGGCCTATGTCGATGACGGCGATACGGTCCGTCTGACCACGGGCGATCGGATCAGGCTGGCCGGCATCGATGCGCCGGAAGTGGCGCACCATGCCTACCGGGACAAGCCCGCATCCGATGACGAGCCCTTTGGTACGGCCAGCCGGCAGGCACTTCGGGCAATGCTGGCCCGGTCGCATAATCGGGTTCTCGTGCAGTATGGCCGCGAGTCGAGCGATCGATACGGTCGGAAGTTGGCCTATCTCTATCTGCCGGACGGCGAGTCCATTCAGGCGAATCTCGTCGCACAGGGTATGGCGATGGCGGTGTATATGCCGCCGAATCTCGATCTGGCCGACTGCCTGGGGCTCACAGAGCGCGCGGCCGCCCGACAACGGATCGGTATCTGGTCTTCCGCCGAGTACGCGCCGGGTATTAATACTGCAGTGGGCATCCCCGCCGACGTTCAGGGGGCGGCAATCGTCCGCGGTCGGGTTCTCTCCGTGCACAAGTCCGCGCGCACTGTCTGGGTCAATCTTGAAGGCCGCGTGGCCCTGCAGATTGCTCGCCGGGCCTGGCCGCAATTCGCGGGTGTCGATTTCTTTGCCTGGCGCGGGAAAACGATCCGCGCGCGTGGCTGGCTGGTGCGGGACAAAACCCGCTATCAGGATTGGCGGATGCCGATCGAGTCGCCGCGCTCCATCGAGGTGATAACGCGTTAACCTGCCCGCAGGTCGTTTCGTCAGCCACTAATCAGAATGAAGCGGCCCGCCTGATATGTGCGGGCCGTTTTTGTTTCCATGATCTTGTGGCCGTGATCTGAACCTGTGCGGCAGATCGGCCGCCATGGGTTATTTCGATTCGCCGAGCCAGTTTCGGGGCCGCAGAAAATCCCGATATAGGGCGGCTTCCGGGCTCCCGGGTTCCGGGTGCCAGTCGTAGCGCCAGCGAACTTCCGGTGGCATCGACATCAGGATGGATTCCGTCCGTCCTCCGGATTGCAGGCCAAACAGCGTGCCCCGGTCGTACACCAGATTAAACTCAACATAGCGCCCCCGTCGGTATAGCTGAAAATCCCGTTCGCGCTCGCCATACGGCGTGTCCTTGCGGCGCGCGACGATCGGGGCATAGGCCGGGAGATAGTGATCACCCACGGACCGCATCAGACCGAATGCCTGTTCGAAGTCGATGCTGCCTTCTGCGCCGTAGTCATCGAAAAACACACCGCCGATTCCGCGGGGTTCCTGCCGATGCTTGAGCCAGAAATACTCATCGCACCATTGCTTGAAACGCGGGTAGAGCGCCGCTCCGAAGGGTTGGCACGCCGTATTTGCTTGTTCGTGCCAGTGGATGGCGTCCTCATCGAAGCCGTAGTAGGGCGTGAGATCGAATCCTCCGCCAAACCACCAGACTGAAGGCACCCCTTCCTTGTGTGCTTCGAAGAAGCGGACGTTGGCATGTGAGGTGGGCGCGTAGGGGTTGCGCGGATGAATCACCAAGGAAACGCCCATGGCCTCGAATCGGCCGCCGGCAAGATCCGGTCGGTGGGCCGTGGCGGACGGCGGCAGTTTTTGGCCTGTGACGTGCGAAAAGTTGATCCCGGCCCGCTCGAAAACTTCGCCGCCTTCGAGGATGCGGCCGCGCCCCATGCCATTAAGGGCTTCGCCCGTCGGACGTTGCCAGTCGTCGTGTTGGAAACGGGCGCTGGGTTCGAGATCTTCCAGGCCCGCCACAATACGGTCTTGCAGGTCGATGAGATAGTTGCGGACGCGGGTGATGTCGATCATCGGGGTCTCCACGGTGGGTCAGGTTCTGAGCCATTGGCCATCTGGCCAGTGTCGTATGGGGGTGGGGTTGGCCCGTAGATTGACAGCGCCAGCCACAATCAGGTCGAGATTGTCGTCAAAGTAACGCCGAACGACTAGGGGCGAACGGGCGGCTGGGCGCTGTGCCGGGTTGGCGCTCGTCGAGACCAGTGCCATGCCCGTGCTCCGGGCCAGTTGTGCCGCGATCGGATGTGCCGTGACCCGGACGGCGATGTCCGGTCGGCCGCCCGTGATCCAGTCGGGCGTTTCTGCGCGGGCCGGGACGACCCAGGTAAACGGGCCCGGCCAGTATTGGTTCAGTTTCTGCCAGTCGGCGGCGGGTAGATCGACCCAGGGGAAAAGCTGATCGGGGGACGCAGCGATCAGGATCAGTCCCTTTCGCCAGTCGCGTTGCTTCAGTTGCAGGAGTCGCTGGACGGCTTCGGCATTGCTCGGATCACAACCCAAGCCATAGACCGCCTCCGTGGGATAGGCGATGAGGCCACCCTGGCGGATGATTTGGCGTGCATGACGTAGTTGATGCGGTGACGGCATGGTGCGGTGCAATCAAAAGGTCGGTGAGTGCTCGGTGGTCATATACCCTACGGATTACTGATCTTCTGTAGGCGCTGCTGGCGTGGCGGGTGTTTTCCGAGCACGGGCAGGTTTCTTCACGGCTGTTTCACCCTCCGCTGTCGCTGCTTTTTTCGTACTTGCCGTTGTTTTTGCTGCCGCGGATTTGGTGGCTGGCTTTTTTACAGCCGGTTTTTTTGCGGCTGGTTTTTTGGCCGCAGGCGTTTTCGCTGTCTTGGTGGCCGTCTTGGCCGTTGCCGTTTTTCCGCGCGCCGGTTTCTTCTTCTCTGGCGCGGCCGCCAGTAGCTCGACACACTCCGGGCGGGTCAGGCTTTTCGGATCTGTATCCTTCGGAATCTTGGCGTTCTTGTTGCCGTCGGTGATGTACGGGCCATACCGTCCGTTCAGGACGGAGATCCCATCCTCAAACTCAGTAATGATTCGGTTCTTTTCAGCGAGTTTCTTGGTTTCGATGATGACGAGGGCTCGAACCAGATCGATGGTGTAGGGATCGTCATCCTTGCTGAGGGACGCATAGCTCTTGCCGAATTTCACATAGGGGCCGAAGCGGCCAACATTGGCCTCGATCGGCTCACCTTCTGGCGTTTCGCCGAGTTTGCGGGGCAGCTGGAAGAGGTCGAGCGCTTCATCGAGGGTGATGGTGGCAATGCTCTGGCTGCGTTTCAGGGAGGCAAATTTGGGTTTTTCCTCGTCATCCTTGGTGCCGATCTGGGCGAAGGGGCCGAAGCGGCCCAGACGCACGCTGACCGGTTTGCCGGACTTCGGATCGATCCCGATTTCACGGCCTTGGGCGGCATCCTGTCGGCTGACATTCTCGGATGTATGCTGGACGCGATCATGGAAAGGCTGCCAGAACGCGCGCATCAAGGGAATCCACTCCCGCTCGCCCCGAGAAACGGCATCGAGTTCGTCTTCGAGCTTGGCGGTGAATTCGTAGTCGACGATGTCGCGGAAATATTCGGTTAGGAATCCGTTGACCACGCGTCCAATGTCCGTGGGCTGGAATCGTCGCTGTTCCAGAAGCACGTACTCCCGGGCCTGCAGTGTGGAGATGATGCTGGCATAGGTCGACGGGCGACCGATCCCATACTCTTCCAGAGTCTTGACCAGGCTGGCTTCCGTGAAGCGCGGCGGTGGCTCGGTAAAGTGCTGATCGGCAGCGATGTCGTTGAGCGTGACGATATCGCCTTCGTCGAGCGGCGGCAGACGCCGGTCTTCGTCGTTGTCACCAGCCTTGTCGTCTTCATCTTCCCGGTACAGGGCGATGAAGCCGGGGAATTTCAGGGTCGAGCCCGTAGCGCGGAAGGCATTGTCCGGCCCGGCGGCGAGATCAACCGAAACCTGGTCGTAAACGGCTGGCGTCATCTGGGAAGCCACGGCCCGCTTGAAGATCATTTCGTAGAGTCGGAACTGATCCTTGTTCAGGAAGGCGCGCACGACATCCGGTGTGTTGGCCACCGATGTGGGGCGGATGGCTTCGTGTGCCTCCTGCGCATTCTTGGATTTTGTCTTGTACTGTATCGGGCTGGCCGGCAGATAGGGCGCGCCGTATTTCTCGCCGATGTGGGCGCGGATTTCCGTGAGCGCATCGTTCGAGAGCGTGACGGAATCGGTTCGCATGTAGGTGATCAGGCCGACGGAGCCGGAGCCGATATCCACCCCTTCGTAGAGTTCCTGCGCAAGGCGCATGGCGCGTGAGGCGGACAGCCCCAGTTTGCGGACGGCTTCCTGCTGCAGGGTGGAGGTCGTGAACGGTGGCGCGGGGTTGCGGCGCCGTTCCCGCTTATCAACCTTGGCGACGGTGAGGCTGCCTTCGGTGGACCGCATGAGGCGTTCGCGCGCCTGCTCGGCATCCTGAGCGTTGGTCAGCGTGAACTGTTCGGCTTTCTTGCCATCCAGCGTCAGCAGGCGGGCGTTGAAACCCGATTTGTCTGCCTGGGTCTTGCCTTGGCAGGCCGCGATAATCGTCCAGTATTCCTGGGGCGTGAAGGCTTCAATTTCCTGTTCGCGCTCGACGATCAGTCGCAGGGCTGGGCTCTGAACTCGGCCCGCCGAGAGCCCAGGGTTGATTTTTTTCCACAGCAATGGGGAAAGATTGAAGCCGACCAGATAATCCAGTGCGCGCCGCGCCTGCTGGGCGTTGATGAGGTCAATCGACAGGTCGCGCGGGTTTGCAACGGCTTCCTGAACGGCTTTTTTGGTGATTTCGTAGAACACGACGCGGCGGGCGGTCTTGTTCTTGAGGAGGTTGGCTTCGTTCAGCAGTTCGTACAGGTGCCAGGAAATCGCCTCGCCTTCGCGGTCGGGGTCGGTTGCGAGTAAGAGGGTGTCGGCGGTTTTCAGTGCTTTCTTGATGGCATCGACATGGCGAATGTTCTTGTCGATCAGCGTGTACTGCATGGCGAAGTCATGCGCGGTATCGATGGCGCCGTCCTTGGGGATCAGGTCGCGCACATGGCCGTACGAAGCCAAGACCTCGAAACCGGGGCCGAGATATTTTTTGATGGTTTTCGCCTTGGCAGGCGATTCCACGATAACAAGCGTTTGGCTCATGGTGACTTCGCAGGCTTAATATTTAGTGCAACAGGGTGGTTGATTCGGCAAAGACCAGATCTTCCATCCAGGCAAAGGCCGCTTCTTCGCCTGGACGTGCGAACAGGACGAGCAGGACGACCCATTTGATGGCATCCAGATCCAGTTCTTCATCGCCGAGCGCCAGGGCGCGTTCGATCACGGTTTCACGGGTTTCCGCGCTCAGGACGCCGATGTCCTCCAATTGCAGCAGAAAACCGCGTGCGTCGAGATCAAAGGCGATCTGCTCTTGTTCGGTATATACCCGGAATGACGTCGACTTGGGCGTGCTGGCCACGACGTCGGCCAGTGAGACCGACGGCGGGGACTCGACGGCGCCATCCAGCCAGGAAAAGGCCCGGTTGATCTCTTCTGTCTCGTACCCGGCTTCCATGAGTTTCTTCTGCAGATCGGCGCGCAACGGTGCCGGCGGCAAATGCGGTTCTTCGTCCATGTAGTTTTCGAACAGGTACATCAAAAGGTCAAGCACGGTTTCTTTCATTGATTCTCTCAGAGTCAGGAGCCGAAGCGCCATAGTGCATACGCACTCGCCACGGCGTCAGGCTGTGCGGGTATAGAGTCCACCGGGCAAGGTCGCCACATATCCAGCCAGTTCCAGCATGAGGAGGATGGAGGAAACTTCGGCGGGGGTCAATCCGCTCGCCATAATCAGTGCGTCGGCCGGGCGCGGATCATACCCCAATAGGTCGAGTAATTGCTGATGTTGTGGATCGAGCGGGCCTATCGCTTCCTGCTTCTGTCCGGCGTCACCCCCTTCGGCATCGGCGCCGTGAAACGTCCGTGGAAGTTGGCGGAGGCGGGCACCCAAAGCGGGTAGAAGTTCTTCCAGAATATCCTGGGCGGTTTCCACGAGTTTGGCGCCATCCCGAATCAGACGGTGTGGACCGCGACTGAGCGGATTGTGAATCGACCCCGGGATGGCAAATACCTCGCGTCCTTGCTCTGCGGCCAGGCGTGCCGTGATCAGAGAGCCGCTCTGCAGGCTCGCCTCGACGACAAGGACGCCCTCGGAGAGACCGCTGATCAGACGATTGCGGCGGGGAAAGTGCTCCTTGCGTGCCGGTGTTCCCGGTGGCCATTCACTGACCAGAAGTCCGCCGGTTTCCACGATCTCTTCAGTCAGGCGCATATGCTCGCGGGGGTAGACGAGATTGGGCCCCGTGCCCAGAACCGCGATGGTGGGACCCTGGGCTGCCAGCGCACCGCGATGTGCTGCCGCATCAATACCCAACGCAAGTCCGCTGGTGATGATGAGTCCCTGACGGGTCAGATGTTGGGCAAAGGCGCGCGCATTGCTCAGTCCGCCGCTGGTCGGCGTTCGTGATCCTACGATTGCCAGTTGGGGCTCATCCAGTAACCGGGCTTCCCCGATGGCGAAGAGTGCGGCGGGGGCATCCGGAAGGGATTTGATGAGTTCTGGATAGTCCGGATCTGTCTGGGCAATGAGATGGTGACGTGGATCCTGGTCAACCCAATCCAGCATCCGTTGTACGCGGTCTTCATCCCCCTGTTGCCGGTTTTTTGCCAGATTGGCGGGCAGGCCAGCCTGCATCCAGTCGACTGCTGAGGCACTCAGTGCGTGTTGCGCGCGGCCAAAGTGATCCAGTAGCTTGCGCAGTCGCTTGGGGCCCATGCCATTAATAGTGATCAGAAAAAGCAACGCCCGACGTTCTTCTGCGTCGGGCGTTGTGGGTTTGTGCATTCGTGGGCGACCTGAGGTGTCCAGCACCGTGCCGGGTTAGTCGGCGGTCGGCGTCTGGGCGAGGTCACCGATGTGGATGGGCCGTTTGGTTTTCACGACCAGCGCGTAACTCACCCGATCATAGGTCCGGAATACCATGGCGGTTCCGATCGGGAAGTCCGGCAGCTTGACGAGCGGCGGATGCGGCATGAGCGCGTCGATGCCCTTGGTCTGGCTGAGCTCTTTCGGGGACTGGGTATAGGTATCCTTAACGACACGCCCGGGCTTGCTGATGCGCAACAGATCGCCGGGAACCAGACCGTTATCCTTGCCCGCATTGATGATGATGACCTGGTAGGTGCCCACTTGGGTAAGGGCGTCCGGCAGGTTGATGACGACGGCATCAATCGGCATGGCGGGGATGCTGGGTATGATGTCGTGATCAAACGGTTCGCCGATCATGGGAACCAGTCGGTCGCCCTTCCTGACTTCGCGCTCGCTCTTGACGATCCGCATTTCGGTGGGGTCCCCCCGCTGCGTGATTTTGGCTTCACCCTCGTAAATGGTGCGATAGCCCAGCGACGCACCGGTGGCCGGGTCAACCAGATGCTCGCCCTGTCCGACAATGGCATAGTTGTCTGTACTGCCGGTCAATTCCGGACGGGCAAAAATCACATCGCCCATGCTGGCTGCCAGCGAGTCGTCACGATTTGCTAAAATATAAGGGGCTGCTTCCAGCTCCTTCTGGGTCATGATCTGGTCGTAGGAGAAGAACGGCTTGATCATGTCCAGCGGGATGCTGCTGATCTCTGATGCGTCACCTTCATAGCGGATATGCGGACGCATGGTGATGCCCAGACGTGGTCGCCCGCCGATGAACATGATGCCAATCCGGTCGCCGGGATAGATTTTGTGCGGGTTTTTGACTTGGCTGTTGTCGTACCAGATTTCCGGCCAGTAATAAGGATCTTTCAGGAAGTGGTTCGCAATGGACCACAGGGTGTCCCCTTTCTTCACAACATATTCATCTGCCTTGAGCGAGATGAATTGGGCCTTGGTCTCTTCCGGGGTCAAGGTGCCCTTGACGGGGCCGCGCATGGCGCCGATCGGCAACCCGCTGGACTTGTGTTGGTTCGCCATATTGACCGGCGGACGTTCGCTGGCGCACCCGCTCAGCAACAGTGTTGTGAGGGACAGTGAAAGGAGAACAGATAATCCGTTTGACGATCTCATGGGTAACATCCTTGGGTTTTCAGCCGAAAACAAGTGCATCATTGGGCGTGTGATGGGGGTCTAACTTTTGCTAAAGTACCATGGCACGCAGCTTGGGCTCGCGTACAATGTTGCGATAAATGGGGTTATTTGTAAAAGAATTTGCACGTTTCGTCTACAGATGGTCCGTGATTTTTGCAAATTTGCCGAGATGATTGCTGTTTTTAGGTCTCAAGGCCTGTTTTGGTGTTTATGTCTCTACTCGATATTTTACAATTTCCCGACGAGCGCCTGCGCCGGGTTGCCGAACCCGTAGCAACCTTTGACGCCGCGTTGTCGGCGTTGACCGAACAGATGCTCGAAACGATGTATGAGTCCCGGGGTGTGGGATTGGCGGCGACGCAGGTGAATGAGCACCGTCGGCTGTTCGTTGCTGATTGTGCCGAGGACGGAGAAGCGCCCGCACCGATGATATTCATTAACCCCGTCATTCTTGATCGACAGGGCTTGGTCGATTCGGAAGAAGGTTGCCTGTCCATACCCGGCATCAATGGGATGGTGCCCCGTGCCGAGTTGGTGCGGGTTCGTGCTCATGATGTACGGGGTGACGAATTTGAGGTGACCACGGGGGGGCTTCTCTCGATCTGTATCCAGCATGAAATCGATCATCTGGATGGCCGACTGTTCATCGATTATCTCTCGTCGTTGAAGCGCCAGCGCATTCGAAAGAAATTCGAAAAGGCGCTTCGGCAGCAGGATCAGACATGACTCTGCGCGTGATCTATGCGGGTACGCCCGAGTTTGCCGTGCCTGCGCTTCGAGCCTTGGCGGCTGATCCGATGGTTGATTTGGTGGCGGTATATACCCAGCCGGATCGTCCTGCCGGGCGTGGCCAGAAGCTGACGCCCTCCCCGGTAAAGGCGGTTGCGCTCGAATTGGGTATCCCCGTTGAACAACCCGTCACCTTGCGCGATGCGGAGGCGCAGGAAACCCTGGCGGCGTATCGCCCGGATGTGATGATCGTGGCTGCCTATGGCCTGATTCTGCCGGTACCTGTGTTGGAAACGCCGCGATTGGGTGCCATCAATATCCACGCATCTTTATTGCCGCGCTGGCGGGGTGCGGCACCGATCGCACGGGCCATTGAGGCAGGCGATGCGGAAACAGGCATCACGATCATGCAGATGGCCCAAGGGCTGGATACGGGGGGCATGCTGCTCAAGCGCGTCGAGCCCATCCTTTCGGAAGATACGGCAGCGACGCTACACGATCGCCTCTCTGTTCTGGGTGCCGAGGCTCTGTTGGCCGCACTGCCGGGCATTATCGCCGGGACGCTGAGCGCCGAAGTGCAGAACGATGCCGAGGCCTGCTATGCCGCCAAGCTGGCGAAGCCAGAAGGGCGACTCGACTGGCAAGAACCGGCCGAACTGCTGGTACGGCGTGTCCGCGCGTTCGATCCTTGGCCCGTGGCATTCACCGAACTGAATGGTGCCATGTTGCGAATATGGTCGGCCGAGTGTCTGTCCGACGAACCCCCACTTTCGGCCGAGCCGGGTGCGGTGGTTGCGGCGGATGCTGAAGGATTTGTTGTTCAGACGGCAGCGGGCGCCCTCAGGGTTCGCGTCTGCCAGCAAGCCGGCGGCAAGCGAATTGCCGCAGCCGATTTTGCTCGAAATCATCACTTGTTAGGTACACACCTTGGCTGATCCCCACCCCGAAAATCTTGCCATACGCTCGAGTGTGCCTACGTCAAAATCGTCAAATGAGACACGGGAGCACGGCAACCGAAAGGCTACCGGTTCGTCATCGGGTGCGGGAGGCCGGGGCGATCCCTGGGCAAAACATCGAGGCCGTCCGGGTCATGCCCAAGGGGGCAAGTCACCCTCTGAGCGCGCACCGGCTGATCCCGACCGTCCTGCTCGCTCGGATCGCCCCGCTCAGCCCCACCAGTCACCAGAAGCGCTGGTTGCTCAACTGCTGCTGCAGGTCGTGACGCAAGGACAATCACTGGATGTTGCCCTGGGACGTATTCTTCAGCAGGCGCAACCGACACACCGTGGGCTGGTTCAGGCGATGGGGTACGAGGTGCTGCGACACTATGAGGCCCTGGCGTTCTGGCGAGATCAATTGCTTGAACGGCCTATCCCGGCCAAGTCGGCAGTGATCGCCCTTTTGATTCTGGTCGGACTGGAACGCATCCGCGGTGCGCGGCGTGAAGCGTCACGTGCGGTCAATGCGACGGTACAGGCCGCGCGCGAGTTGGGTCATCCTTGGGCGACCGGTTTGTTGAATGCGGTGCTGCGCCGCGCGGTACGCCAGATAGAAGAAGGTGCCGATCCCTTGGCCGACGCGCCACCCGCGATTCAGGCGCGCTTGCCGGACTGGTTGTTTGGTGTGCTTCAAAAGGACTGGGGTCCGGATCAGACGGCCGAACTCGGCGCTGCACTGGCTTCCCATCCGCCCATGACGTTACGGGTTGCCGGGGCTGAAGCCGATCGGCAGTCCTATTTGGATACCCTGATTGCCGCGGAGATTGTGGCGTCGCCGACACCCTTTTCCCCTCGGGGCGTGAATCTGTTGCATCCCATGGATGTCGATCGTCTGCCGATGTTCTCAGAGGGGCATGTGTCGGTGCAGGATGAGGCGGCGCAGTGGGTGGTTGATCTGCTTGATCTCGGCCCGGGGCAACAGGTGCTGGATGCCTGTAGTGCACCGGGCGGGAAAACCCTGGCGATTCTCCAGCACGAGCCCGCTGCAGTGGTCACTGCGGTCGATATCGATGTGATGCGCATGGCTCGGGTACAGGAAAATCTGGAACGGGGCAAGGCCGTTGCGCGATTGATCGTGGGCGATGCCGGTGTGCCGGGCGACTGGTGGGATGGCGCGCCTTTTGACCGGATTCTGGCGGATGTGCCTTGTTCGGCCACGGGCGTGATCCGACGGCATCCCGATATCAAGCGGTTACGCCGCCCCGAGGATTTGCCGGTGCTGTGTGCGCGCCAGGCGTCGATTCTCGATGCCCTCTGGCCACTGCTGCGCTCCGGTGGGCGGATGGTGTATGCCACCTGCTCGATTCTCAAGCGGGAAAATGCCGCACAGGTTGCATCCTTTCTGGCACGGCATCCTGATGCCCGTTCACAGCCACTGGATGTGGATTGGGGGATCGAGCAAGCCGAGGGGGGCACGCCATTGGGCCGCCAGGTATTCCCGCAAAGGGAGGGGCATGATGGTTTCTACTACGCCGTGCTGGAAAAGGTATGAGGCTCGTGCGGACGGGGTAATCCCTGCCACCCGGGCTCAGGGTTCGCGGTGGGCTGGTTGGCTATTCCTGTGGTTGCTGGTCCTCCAGGGCGGGCTCGTCGGTCAGGTTTTTGCATCGAGCGCCCAAGTGAAGGACGCCCATGCCGAGGTGCGCGAGGGTGTGCTGTATCTGGATGTGGATTTCAAGCTTGTTCTCGATAAAGAAATGATTGATGCCATGCAAAATGCCATTCCGCTGAACCTGACCGTTCAGGCCGTGATCGAACATCCCCGCGACTGGTGGGTGGGCAAGACCATTGCGGAAGACGACCGGCGATACCAGCTCGAATACCATGCCCTGTCGAAGACCTGGCTCATCACCGATGTGCTTGAGCATGAGGCGCGCAGCTTCAGCTCCCTGCGGGGCGCGTTGCGTTCGTTGCAGCGAATTCGCGCCTGGCCGATTGCCGCGGCCCAAAAACTGCGGCACGCGGGGCACCTTGTCGGGCGGGTGCGCATGACGCTCGATATCAATAAATTACCCTTGCCCCTTCGCTTCCCCGCATTGTTTGATTCGCGCTGGGCGCTCAATAGCGACTGGTTTCTCTGGTCGGTGCCCAAATGAAGTGGGGCGCCTTTTACCATCGCTGGGTTCGGCGACTGGTGCCGCCCATCAGCGTGATGGTCGTCATCCTGCTGCTGGTACTGATGTACCTGATCTCGGAGTCCCTGCGGCGCGCCGATCAACCCGAACATCTATACCTGACGCTGCTCGGGCTCAGTGCGGTCGGGATTCTCTTTCTCGCCGTGGTGGTCCTGGGCCATATCCTGCGGTTGGTGACGCATTACCGGCGGGGAACACCCGGAGCGCGGCTGACCGCGCGTCTGGTTCTGACCTTTGTCGGGTTGACCTCGATCCCGGTTCTGATCGTGTTCTATTTTTCGGTCTCGTTTATTCAGCGGGGCATCGATTCCTGGTTCGATGTGCAGGTCGAGCAGGCCATGTCCGATGCGCTTTCGCTGTCGCAGATGGCGTTTGATGGTCAGATGCGCACGGCTATGGAGGAGACCAAGCGGGCGGCTCAGCAGTTGAAAGGGGAGTCCGGGGATCTGATTGCGCTCGATCTGAATTCGGTGCGGCGAAATACCGGTGCCCACGAGATGACGATCTTCGGCTCCCGAAATCTGATTGTGGCCTCGGCCTCCGATGACCTGCAGGCGATCGTGCCCTCGCGGCCGGATGAAACGGCCCTGAGTCACGCTCGTTCCGGCAAGGATTTTATCGGGCTTGATCCGGGAGGGGGGGACTCGATGCGAATTCGTGTCGTGGTGCCGTTAACAGCAGGATTGACTGGTGATGGCAGCAGTCAGGTGCTTCAGGCGCTTTATGCGATCTCGCCGCGTGCCAATCAGCTCTCCAGCAGTGTTCAGGCGGCGTTCAACGAATATCGCTCGTTGATTTTTCTGCATAAATCCCTGAAAAAAACCTTCACCTTCGCCTTGACCTTGGCCCTGTTGCTCTCGCTGTTGACGGCTGTGTGGCTGGCATTTATTGCTGCGCGCAAATTGCTCGCGCCGATCCGTGAACTGGCGGCGGGTACACGGGCTGTTGCAGAAGGGGATTACAGTTTGCGGCTACCTGTGGACCGGCGGGATGACTTGGGGCAACTCGTACAGTCGTTCAACACGATGACCGCCCGGGTGCGTCGGGCGCATCAGGTCATGCAGCAGTTGCAGGAGGTGGCCGACCAGGAGCGGGACTATCTGGAAACCGTGATCCAGCATTTGTCCTCAGGGGTGCTCACACTGTCACTCGATGGTCGAATCACGCGCAGCAATTCAATCGTGACTCAGCTGTTGAGCATCACCAGCCAGCACATCGACGGCTGTACGCTGCGCGAAATCTGCCAGATCTATCCGCATCTGGAGCCGATCTGCGGCGCTTTCGGTGATTTGCTCGACCCCGGCCAGTTGTCGGCGGGCGCAACGGTCGAGGCCCAGGTGCGCATCATGACCGACACCGGTCGTCGCGTGCTTCTGAGCCGGATTGCCGCGCTGCCGACGGATGACGATACGGCGGGTGGATTCGTGATCGTGTTCGAGGATATTACCGCGCTGATCCAGGCCCAGCGCGATGCGGCCTGGTCCGAGGTCGCCCGGCGACTTGCCCATGAAATCAAGAATCCCCTGACGCCGATCCAGCTCTCGGCAGAGCGCTTGCGTCGCCGGTTGCTTGGCACGCTTACGGATGAGTCGGCGCAGATTCTCGATCGCTCGACGCAAACCATCATCAGTCAGGTCGAGGCCATGAAGCTGATGGTGAACGAATTCGCCGAATACGCCCGCTCACCGCAGATGACCCGTACGACCCTGGATCTCGACGAGCTGGTCGCCGAGGTCATTGACCTGTACAAGGGGGGAGATATCCCGGTTCTGCATGTCACCGGCGGCGAGCCGCTTCTGGTACGTGCGGATGCCGGCCGGATTCGTCAGGTGTTGCATAATTTGATCCGGAATGCGCAGCAGGCGTTGACCGATTGGGGTGATCATCAAAGTAATCCGCTGGTCACGGTAACGACCGGGTTGCGGGTCGAAGGGGGGTTGGCACTCATCGAGTTGACGATTGCCGATAACGGACCAGGTATCCCGGAAGCGATGCTGGATCGATTGTTCGAGCCGTATGCCACCACTCGGCCCAAGGGGTCTGGACTTGGCTTGGCCATTGTTAAAAAAATTGTCGAAGAGCATGGTGGCGTGGTGACTGCCTCGAACCGGCAGGACGCCATTACCGAATGGGAACGCTCTGGTCACCCCGAGGGCGAGTCAAACGATACCGGGGCGCGCATCGTGATTCACCTACCCCTGAATGTCGACGAGCTCGCGCCGGCGTTTCCTGAGGACAATGCAGCGCAAGAAGCTACCCCCGATCAGCCCGGAACTGGGCATAATGTCCCTCAGGATTTATTCAGGACGCCGCAATTGCCGACGACACACACACCACGGACCCAACAGAGTAGCCATAAAACACCATGAGCATAGGACATATCCTAGTCGTTGATGATGAAATCGAGATTCGCGATCTTTTAGCGGAGCTGTTGGCTGACGAAGGTTATACCGTGTCGAGCGCAGCCGATGCCATTGAGGCGCGAGCCTCCATTGCCGTCCGCCGCCCGGACCTGATTCTGCTGGATATCTGGATGCCCGGTCAGGACGGGATTTCCCTGCTGCGTGAGTGGCACGAGAACCATGAGCTGGGTTGTCCGGTCATCATGATGTCCGGGCACGGCACCGTGGAGACGGCGGTTGAGGCGACCCGACTGGGGGCTTTCGACTTCATTGAAAAGCCCATCTCCCTCGACAAGCTGCTGTTGATGGTTGAGCACGGCCTGGAAAATACGCGTCTGTCGCGAGAAAACGAGCAACTGAGACGTAACACAGCCGATCCCTTCGAGCTGGTGGGTGACAGCGAGTACATGACGACCTTGCGCGGGCAGGCCAAGAAAGTGGCCGGTCACGATGCCTGGGTGCTGATCTCCGGCGAGCCAGGTACGGGCAAGCAGGCCTTGGCGCGTTATATCCATCACCATTCCCCGCGTCGGCATTTCCCCTTCATCGACACCGGTGGCGTTGCAATGAGCGGCCGACAGAATGCGGCGGCGGAATTGTTCGGCTCGGAGCTGGACGGCAAGATTCGCTATGGTCTGCTCGAACAGGCCAATGGCGGCACCCTGTTCATCGCCGAGGCGGCGGACATGGATGAGCAGACCCAGATGCAGCTCATCTCGGCACTCGAAAACCAGACCTTTTTTCGCGTCGGCAGTACCGATCCGGTTCAGGTGGATGTGCGCGTGATCGCGGCCACCCGCAAGGATCTGGAGGATGAGGTGCGTCAGGGGCGGTTTCGCGAGGACTTGTTCTACCACCTCTCAGTGGTGCCCCTGCATATCGAACCCTTGCGCCATCACCCGGAGGACGTTCCGATCCTGTTGACGTATTACCTTGAGAGCGCCCATCGGATCGAGGGCCTGCCTTTGCGGGAGCTGACGATCGGGGCACGGAACCTGCTCAAGGGGCATTATTGGCCGGGCAACGTGCGCGAGCTGAAAAATCTGGTGCAGCGCATGCTGATTCTTGGAACCGGCGATGTGATCGACGAACAGGAGGTGCAGCGGGCGCTTGGGTTCATTCCGGCCAGTATCGATGCGGATCAGGCCCAGGTAGCTACCCTGATCTCTCTGAATCTGGATCTGCCCTTGCGCGATGCCCGCGATGAGTTCGAGCGGCGCTATCTGCTGGCGCAATTGAAAAGCTGCGAGGGTTCGATGACGGAGCTGGCACGGTTGACCGGGATGGAGCGCACGAATTTGTATCGCAAGCTGAAATCGCTGGGGATCAGTGCCAATGAACGGAGTTAATCGGCGGGTATCGGCATGAAGATCATTATTCTGGGCGTTGGGCAGGTGGGGGCCTCCCTAGCCACCGTGCTGGCGGGCGAAACGCACAACTCGGTAACGGTGATCGATACAGATGCGAACGCCTTGGGGCGGTTGCAGGATCGATTGGATATCCGCACCGTTCAGGGCTACGGTGCCCAGCCAAGTATTTTGAGCGAGGCGGGGGCGGCCGATGCGGACGTATTGATTGCCGTCACCAGCTCGGATGAAACCAACATGCTTGCTTGCCAGGTTGCCTGGACGCTCTATCGCACGCCGACCAAGATTGCGCGGATCCGCGTGACCGATTACCACGACCATCCCGCGCTATTCGATAACAGCGCCATCCCCGTCGATTACATGATCAGTCCCGAGCGGCTCATCAAAGACTACATTGCCCGATTGATCGAGTACCCGGATGCCTTGCAAGTCCATGACTTTGCGGGCGGTAAGCTGCGATTGATCGGGATGCGGGCCGATGCGGACGGTCCCATGGTGGGACACCCTATCCGTTATCTGAGTGAATTGCTGCCGGATGTTGAGGTTCGGGTTGCGGCCATATTCCGTCACGATACGTCGCTGCATCCGGATGGATCAACGGTGATTGAGCCGGACGATGAGGTGTTCTTTCTGGCCCCCAGCGAGGATATCCGCAAGGTGATGAGCGTGATGCGCCGGCTCGATCGACCTTACAAACGCATCATGATTGCCGGCGGCGGCAATATCGGCGGCGCGCTGGCCAAGGTGCTGGAGTCCCGTTACCAGGTCAAGCTGGTCAGCAACAATGCCGAGAAGGCGCGCAAGCTCAGTGCCGAGCTCGATCATACCGTGGTGTTGACGGGGTCGGCCACGGACAGCGATCTGCTGATCGAAGAGAACATTGAGGATACGGATGTTTTTCTCGCGCTGACAAATGACGACGAGGACAACATTCTGGCGGCCATGCTGGCCAAGCGACTTGGGGCGCGCAAGGTGATGTGTATCGTCAATCGTAGCGAGTATGTGGATCTGATTCACATGGGGGCCATCGATATTGCCTTGTCGCCGCATAACATCACGATCGGCAGCCTGATCGGCCGCCTGCGCCGGGGCGATGTGGTCAGCGTGCACTCCCTGCGTCGGGGGGCGGCGGAGACCATGGAGATCATCGCGCGGGGCGACGCCAAGACCTCACGGGTCGTCGGCCGCCGGGTGGATGGCCTGACTCTGCCGCCCGGCACGACGATCGGTGCCATTTTGCGCGAGGATGCCGTTCTGATCGCGCATCACGACACCCAGATCGAAACGGATGATCACGTCATCCTGTTCCTGACCGACAAGCGGCACGTGCGGGATATCGAACAGCTGTTCGCCGTCGGCTTCGGCTTCTTCTGAGGGCAGCGCGCAGCCACCATGCAGTTTATTGTCGTGTTTCGGATTCTGGGTGTTCTGCTGATGGTTTTCAGCCTTACCTTTCTGCCGCCCTGGTTGGTGGGGTGGATGATGGGCGATACCGATCTGGTGCCGTTTGAAACCAGCTTCTTCATTGCCTTCGTGCTCGGGGGCCTGTTATGGCTCCCCCTGAGGCATTATCGGCGGGAGCTCAAGCTGCGCGATGGTCTGCTGATCGTGGTGTCCTTCTGGGTCACGCTCGGCTTGGTGGGGGCGCTCCCCATCTTTTTGCAACCGGGCTTGCATCTTAGTTTTACTCAATCCGTTTTCGAATCGGTGTCCGGCATAACCACGACCGGATCGACGGTGCTCGTCGGCCTCGATGACCTGCCACGATCGCTGCTGTTCTATCGGCAGCAATTGCAGTGGTTGGGCGGTTTGGGGATTATTGTTCTGGTCGTCGCATTCATGCCGCTGCTTGGCGTGGGTGGGATGCAGCTCTATAAGACCGAGATTTCCGGGCCGATGAAGGACAATCGTCTATCCGGAAGGATTTCGGAAACGGCAAAAGCACTTTGGATCGTTTATGCCGGTCTGACTTTTCTCTGTGCGATTTTGTTCAAGCTGGAGGGGATGGACTGGTTTGATGCCGTAGGACATGCATTTTCCACCATTTCCACCGGGGGGTTTTCTACGCACGACGACAGCCTGGGGTTTTTCCATAGCTTCTCGGTGGAGTTGACCGCGGAGATTTTCATGGTGCTGGGCGCGACGCCGATGGCCTTGCATTATCTAGCCATGCGCCACGGCTCGATCCGTGCCTATGGCAAAAGCTCCGAATTCAAGTTCTTTATTCTGCTGCTGTCCTTGCTGTTTGTATTCATTGCCTTGGCGATCCTGTTGGCCCGACCGGATTCGGAATGGGCGTGGGGCATGCGATGGGGGTTATTTACCCTGGTTTCGATGATGACCACCACCGGGTTCACGCTCACCGACCACACCCCCTGGCCTGCCTTTTTGCCGGTTCTGGTCTTGGCTACCGCTTTGATCGGTGGCTGTGCGGGTTCGACGGCGGGCGGCCTGAAAATGGTGCGGATGCTGCTGTTGACGCGTCAGGGGGTTAATGAGCTGCGCAAATTGGTCCACCCTCATGCCGAGTTCGTGGTGAAACTGAGTGGACGGGCGATCAGCCCCACGGTGATCAGTGCGGTCTGGGCGTTTTTTGCCGCTTATGTCTTCATTTTTGTGCTCATCTTTTTTGCCATGATGGTCACGGGGCTCGATGTGGTTTCTGCGCTGGGCGCCGCCATCGCCACGCTGACCAGCGTCGGGCCGGGACTGGGCTCGGTCACGGGGAATTTCGCCAACGCATCGGCAGCCACATTATGGGTGGGTACAATTTCGATGATTTTGGGTCGTCTGGAGATTTTTACCGTCCTGGTGCTCTTCCTGCCCATGTTCTGGCGCCGCTGATGTGCGTGGTATGACCCATGCAGCATGAGCCGCGATCCGTTCCTTCCGATTCGCCCGCCGATCCGGACGAATCGCGCGGGACTCATCCATTTGATTGGCGTTTTTTAGGCCCGGTCTATTGGGCGATCTGGGGAATTGTCGGGGTGCTGTGGTTGTTGGCTTATGCGCCGCACTCACTGCGCCGAGGGGCGGCCGTGTTGCTGGCCGGACTGTACCGCCGGGGTTACCCCAAGCGCAAACGCATCGTTGCGCGGAATCTCGCGCTCTGTTTTCCTGATGAATCCACGGCCACTCGTGAGGACTGGCTGCGGCGGCATTTTATTTTGCAGGCCTACGCCCTGCTCGATCTCGGGCGGTTATGGTTTCGCAGCCCCGCCTATCTGAAGGCCCACACCCGGGTAAGTGATCCGGGCATATTTGCCCGTCTGGTTGCCAACGGTGGCGTGGTGCTCACGGGGCATGGGGCGGGGCTCGAATGGGTCGGGCATTTCTTTACCATGAACATGACAGGTTCTGCCATGTACAAGCCCTTTGGGCGCAACCGCCTGTTGAATTGGCTCTTCGAACGCGGCAGGGAGCGGCATGGTGCGCGGGTCTATCCCCGCAGCCAGGGTCTGAAACCACATCTGCGCCATCTGCGGGCCGGGCAGGGTTTTTTCTATATTGCCGATGAGGACCTGGGCGCGTTGGATTCTGTCTTCGCGCCGTTTTTTGGCGTTGAGAAGGCGACCGTTCCGCTCGCGGGAAAGATCGCTACCCTGGGTCGGGTGTCCGTGTATCCGGCATTGGGTCAGTTGGATCTTGCCGACGGCTGCTATCGGCTGCTGATGCTTCCACCGATTGATATTCCTGCCACGGCGGAGCCAACGACGGCGAGCGTCATCAATCAGACATTGGAAAACCTGATCCGGGACGACCCGCCGCAATACATGTGGTCGCTCAAGTTGTTCAAGACCCGCCCGAATGAGGCGCGTGAACTCTACGATTGATCGGCGGGCGTATGATCCGTGGGTGGTGTACGTCGGAACCGGCGATAGGTCCACTGATATTGCTCGGGGCGTAATCGGATCAGAGCCTCGATGCCTTCGTTCATAGCAGCCAGCGACTCGGCCAAAACCGGACTTGAGATGGTGGGCGGCGTTTCGCTGTAGCGCAGACGGAATCCGGCGCTGCCGGGCAGCCGTTCCACCCAGCCGAAAAAGGACGCGGCACCCGTTTTCTGGATCAGGCTATGTACCAAGGTCATGGTGTAGGCCGGATGGCCGCAGAATGGGGCAAATTGGCCTTCGCCCGCACTGGGTTCCTGATCGGGCAGGATGGCGATCAACTCGCCGCGCCGCAGGGCCAATAGCAGCTGTTTGACGCCGTGGCGGTTCGCGGGGGCAACCCGTGCACCAAAGCGCTGCCGGGCTTCGTTCAGTATCCGCTCGAAGGCGGGCTCGCGAGGGGGGCGGTACAAAATGGTCATGGGGTAATGTGCAGCGGTCATCAGCCCGCCAAGTTCCCAGGCGCCAAAATGCGGGGCAAGCAGAATGGCCCCGCGACCTTCGGCCAAGGCCCGGTCGATGATCTCCTGATGATCGATGGATACGACCATCTCCTCTGTCTTTTGACGCGGCCAATACCAGGTCGGTCCGAGCTCTGTCAGTGTTTTTCCTGTTTCAATCAGGCTCAGGCGTGTCAGGGCCGTCTGTTCGTCTGCAGACAGTTCGGGCAGGCAGCGCGCGATGTTGGCCGCCGCCGTTTTGCGGGCCTTGCTTTGGGTGATCCAGGTGACCCAGCCGATCAGCGCACCAAGGCGGTGGTTGAAGCGCAGCGACCGCGTTGCAAAAAGTCCGATCACGCTCCTGACCAGTCCAAGTCGAATGGCGCTGCGCCAGGGCCGGCCATGTTGCTGGGGGGCGTGCTTCACAAGGCTTCTTCTGTTTGATCAGGCGGCGCCGATAGGCAGGTGTCGAAGCCATCCCGCATCAAAGGGGCCAACGTCGAAGCAAGAGAGCGAAAGAGCTGGGGGTTGAGGCGCTCTTCGTCCGCCAGCAGTTGTTTGAAGTGTTCGCGCTGAGTTGGCTTGGCAAAACATGCCGGGCAATTGTCCTTGATGACCGGTAGCCGATTTGTCTGTGCGAAGTCGACCAAGGCGCGTTCGCGAACACGTACAAACGGACGAATGATCCTGAGATCCCCGGCATCGTTCCGGTAATGGGCCTTCATCGTATTGAGCTTGCCGCCATGGAAGGCGCTCATGAGGAAGCTTTCGGCCAGGTCGTCCAGGTGTTGGGCCAGGGCCAGTACGTTATAACCTTCACGTCGCGCGGCCTTGTAAAGCAACCCGCGCTTCATGCGGGCGCAGAACGCGCAGTAGGAATCCCCCCGCATGTGCGTATTGGCGAGCCCGACGATATCTTCCTGCTCGACAAAATAGGGTACACCCAGTTGCGTGAGATAACCCCGCAACGGGCTGGGATCGAATCCCGGCGTGAGCGGGTCGATGGTAATAGCCGCGATCTCGAAGGGAAAGGGCGCCCGTCGTTGTACATGCCGCAGCGCATGCAGCAACGAAAGCGAATCCTTGCCACCGGATAGGCCGATCATGATCCGATCATGCGGCTGGATCATCGAAAATTCGATGAGGGTGCGCGCCACAATGCGTTGCAGCTTCTTGCCGGGCGTCGCCCAAGGGGCAGGCGGCTCGGCGGGAACAGGATCGGTCGTGTGATAAGCGGGGTCGTTCATGAGGGTCTGTACGATGAAAACGTTCACATTGTACGGAATTCACGGCCATCATGGCTAAGATGTAACAGTCTTCCGTCCCCTTGAGGAGAAAACCATGCGTCAGTTGTACCCCGCCATCGAGCCCTTGTTGCAACATAGTATTCCCGTACAGATCCCCCATGTCCTGCATGTGGAAGAGTGTGGCCGATTGCACGGGATTCCGGTGGTGTTTCTGCATGGCGGGCCGGGTGCTGGATGTACGCCCACGCACCGGCGTTTTTTTGATCCGGATCGCTATCGCATTATTTTGATTGACCAGCGCGGCGCGGGGCGTTCCACGCCGCATGCCTGTCTCGAGCACAATACGACACAGGATCTGGTCGCCGACCTCGAACTGGTGCGCGAACACCTGAAAATCGAGCGCTGGCTGGTATTTGGCGGTTCATGGGGTTCGACGCTGGCGTTGGCCTATGCGGCGATGCATCCCGAACGCGTTCTGGGACTCATTCTGCGCGGGATTTTTTTATGTCGCGACGAGGATGTCGATTGGTTCTATCAGTCGGGCGCCGATCGGATTTTTCCGGATTACTGGGCCGACTATCTGGCGCCCATTCCCGAAGATGAGCGAGGTGATCTCGTGCACGCCTATCGTCGTCGCCTTGTCGGTACGGACGAATTGGCCCGAATGCAGGCGGCCAAAGCCTGGTCGACCTGGGAGGGACGCACGGCAACACTACGCCCCGATCCGCATACCGTGGATTTCTTTTCGGACCCGAGGCACGCTCTGGCGATCGCACGGATTGAAAACCACTATTTTTTTCATGGCGCCTTTCTGCGGGATCGGCCCTTGCTGGCACAAGCGGACCGGTTCGCCCATCTGGATGGGGAGATCATCCATGGGCGTTATGACGTGGTCTGCCCGATCAATCAGGCGTTTGATCTGGCTGCGGTCTGGCCCAAGGCGCGCTTGACGGTGGTGGATGACGTCGGACATGCGGCCAGTGAGCCAGGGATCATGGATGCACTGGTTCGGGCGACGGATCGGTTTGCAGAACACCTGTCCGCGCATGCGAATGGCCGCGGGTAGTTTGGATTCGCGCTTTTGCGGGGCGTAAAAAAACCCGCCATAGGGGCGGGTTCGGGCGCGACGGCGGAGGCGAACCTCCGCTGAGCGAATGGACTGCTAATTAGGCAGTTTCAGTCGTGGTGTCGCTCTTGCCGATGTTGGAAGCCCAAGCGATGGTGACCTTGTCACCTTTCTTGCCGGGAACTTTCACGTTGATGTACGGATTCTTGGAAACCGCAACAGACAGGTTGGCTTCAACAGCCGGCTTGTTATTAACAGAAACGGTCAGGGTCTGAATGTAGTTGGCAGGAATGATCTTGCCAGTAGCTTTGTCTTTCAGACGACCGGTTTCCATCGGGTGCTCGATCAGGCTTTTAACGTCCAGGACGTCGCCAGCGGCACTAATACGCATTTTGATTGATGACATTGTCAATACCTCGTTAGTCTAACTTCAATATCCGGTTTCAAGGCTGCGGGCAATTAGCCGCCGCAACCGCCGATGGTTACCTTGACTTGCTTGGAAGCTGAGTACAGCTTGCCGCCAGCGTGGGCTACGCCGATAACGTCATCGGTCTTGCCCATACGGATACGGGTAGACATGAAGGGCTGAGCGCCATCGAACTTGAAGTTGCAAACCAACGGAGTCGGGTTGCCTTTAACCAGAATGGCGATGTTGTCGGTGCCAGCAATCGAAGACTCGATCGTGACAGGAACAACGGCACCGTTTTCAGCGATATCCGGAGCCTTGACATTAATGTCTTTGGACGGAGAAACACCTGAAACACCGAACAGGTCGGTCAGGGATTCTTCGAAGCCTTTGGTGTCATAGGCTTTCTGCGGCCAAGCGGCGGCCATAACGGCACGCGGGGTCAACAGACCGGCACCAACTGCCAGGCCAACTGCGCTGGCAGCCATGCTGCCCTTCAAAAATACACGACGATTAGATTGCATGGATCTGAACTCCTCAATGTTGTGTGGAATACCACGCTAGTATCAATGCATAGCTCGTGCCAACTAATAAGTGGTTGGTTTGATGCATTTTTATCTGCTTGCCCGCCGGATTGCAAATTGCAAACTGCAATTTTCAATCCGCATTTTGCGCCATACTCCCGTTCCGTTTTGGATAGGTTCTGTTTATGGCTGGCTATCCGGCGTGTCGTTTTGTTCATACGACTGGAGCTTGCGCCAGAGGGTAGATTTGTTGATGCCCAGGGTTTGGGCGGTCTTCTCCCGATTGCCGTCGAACTCGTGCAGCAGTTTCTCGATATAGCGCCGCTCCAGAATCTCCAGGGTGGGGTGATCGCCATCAATACCTGGACCCGTGTTGCCATTTTGTGGCTTGGATAGTGCGCTGGCCCAGGGGGAGGCCGTGTCTCCGTCCTGGTCGAGACTGATTTCGTTGGCGCTGGAGAGGGCAACGGCACGCTCGATCATGTTCTTGAGCTCCCGCACATTGCCGGGCCAGCCGTAGGCCATGATGAGGGCCATGCTTTCGGCGTCAAAGTATTGAGCGGGGCGATTGTAGCGTGAGGCGAAATGGCGGATGAAGTGATCGATCAGCGCCGGAATGTCTTCCTTGCGCTCCCGAAGCGGGGGAATGCGGAGCCGGACGACGTGGAGGCGGTGATAAAGATCGTGGCGGAAGCTGCCTTCGCTGACCATCTTGGCCAGATCGCGGTTGCTGGCGACGATGAATCGTACGTCGATGTTGATGGGCGTGATGCCACCGACACGGGTGATTTGCTGTTCCTGGATGACGCGAAGCAACTTGACCTGCATGGCGTCGGAGATATTACCGATCTCGTCGAGGAATACGGTTCCGCCGCTGGCGATTTCAAGGAGCCCCTGCTTGGTGGCGGATGCGCCCGTATAGGCCCCTTTTTCATGGCCGAACAGTTCGTTTTCGAGCAGGGTGTCGGTCAGGGCACCGCAGTCAATCACGATGTATGGTTTGTTGGCGAAATCGGAGTGTTCGTGCAAGGCTCGGGCTGCCAGCTCCTTGCCGCTGCCGGACTCGCCTTCGATCATGACGTTGATGCGCACGTCGTGAATCTTGTCGATGACGCGATAGACACCTGAAATCGCCGGCGAATCACCCAGCATGGCGCGCTCGGCCTGCGAGAGGGGGAGGGATTTTGGGTCCGGTTCCCGGCGCAGCAACCGATGGGCCAGCTGGACGAGTTCCTCGGGATCAAACGGTTTCTTGATGAAATCATCTGCGCCGAGGCGTAAGGCGTCGATGGCGTGATCCAGCGTGGAGTAGCCCGTGATGAGGACAAACGGGACGTTCTTGTCGCGGGACCGAACCCATTCCAGAAATTCCAGGCCGGTCATGCCCGGCATCTTGAGGTCTGAAATGATCAGCTCGGCCGTGTTTTGCTCGAGCCAGCTCTGCGCCGCGCTGACCGATTGAAAGCCTTGTACGGTCAGTCCTTCGGTTTGGGCGTAGCGACTGAACAGTTCGCTGGCGCGTTGATCGTCATCGACAAAAACGATTATGGGGTGCTTGGGCATCTTTCAGGTGTTTCCGTGGACTCGAAGTTGGACGTTGACGGTCGGCATGGGGTCATCCCCCCACACGGGGCGCCGATTTTTCTCGGGGGAGAACAATATGGGCGACCACACCACTGCGGTCGCTGCGATTGGCGATGCTCAGTGTGCCACCATGATACTGGATGATGCCGAGACTGATGGACAAGCCCAGACCGGTGCCCCGGTCAACGGGTTTGGTGGTGAAGAAGGGATCAAAAATCTTGTCGATGGCGTCGGTGTCGATCCCGCTGCCCTCATCCTGAACGACGATGTGCAGTTTGTCGAAGTCACAATGGACCTCGATCAAGATCGTGTTGCCCGGCAAGGAGGCGTGAATGGCGTTACGGACCAGGTTGATGACCACCTGGCCGATCTGGTTGGGGTCGAAACTGGCCGTGCAGTCAGCCTGGGCAAATGAGAGGTTGATATAGACATCGGCCTCGATGGTTTCGGGCTGGAGGCGGTCGATCAGTTCGTTCAACCAGGAATCGATCTGCGTTTCCTCGTGATCGGGCGGCAGCTGGCGGGCAAAGTTCATCACGCCGCGAACGATATGGCCGACACGTTGTGCCTCTGCGCGCAGATCATTGATATCCGAGCGGATGTGGTTGTGCTCCGGTTCGGTCTGGCGCTCGATCAACCGGGTCAGCGTCAGGATGTTGTTGAGGGGGTTGTTGATCTCATGACCGATGCCCGCAGCCATTTCGCCGATCGAGGCGAGCTTGGCCTGCTGCAGCATCTGCCGCTCGGCGGCCGCACGCCGACTGGCCTCATCATTGAGGTGCTCCGTCAGATAGCGAAACGATTGCTGCAGCTGACGCAGTTCGGTGGTGTTCGAGTCGACCGGGATGACCTGGTCCCGGTTGCCATCGGCAAACTGCTTCAGGGTATTGCCCAGCCGGGAAATCGGTCGTGAAAAATATCGGGCACCCAGTCCGGCGAGTAGCAGGCTCAGTGCGAGCGCCAGCAGGGCAAAGCCCCAGAGGCTTTGATGAATGTCTTCAAATGGCGCCGAGGTGACGGTCGATGGCTGGCGCAGAGTGATAAACCAGGAAACCAGGCTCCGCGGGTAGGGATGGTACTCCTGAAAGTAAATCCGGCTCTTGCGGTCCTGTGTGAGATAAACCCCATTGGATTGGGCCACGGCGGCTTCCCAGAATTTGCCGCCGTCAATACTCTGTGCGTAGGTAGGCTGGGTGCTGGGATGCGCTTCCATGGGTGTGATGAATTTGCGATCGGTCAGGTCGTCATACAGGGTCAGCCCATCGCGTTGTGCGTTGCCGGGATCATGTTCTATCACCATGACTTCCGAATCGCGCGGCTTGGGGGATAGCGCAAGAATCTGATCGAGGTACTCGCCGAAGGTGTTCAGCACGACATAGCCGGCCCGCATGTCGCCCAGATTTCGGAGCGGATATACGCCATACAGCATGCTGGGGAATTGGTTGGGTGCCACGTCCCAGAGCGAGGCGGGCAGCATCACAAAACTGATCTCATCGAAAGGCAGCTGGCGAAGATGGTTCAGGAACTGCGGGTTTTCCAGTTCCTCTTCCACATAGTTGACCTGGCTCAGGCTCTCGAAAATGGGCGGTGCCGCGCGGCCCAAGGTCGTTTTGACGACCGTGTTGCCGGCCGCATCCAGGATGCGGATACTGCCGAGGCCAGGTACTGTGCGCTGCAGACCGGCCAGAAATGAATTGGCTCGAATCCGGTCCGAGGTGAGATCGGGGTGTCGAATGCCTTGGGCCGATGCGACCAGCGCGTTGAGCATGGTTTGAATCGGCTGGGAGTGCGCGATACCTTTGAGCACCTCACGCTCGTACAGCAAGCGATTGTTGATCTCACCCGTGAGGGCCTCGATATTGTCGCCGACTTCACGGGTCACCTCGGACTGGAAGCGATGTTCACTGTAGGATGTAACACCCCAGACCAGCGCCAGAACGGGCAGCAGGGTAGCGCCGAAGGTCCATAGAAAGATATTGACGGGCAGACGCATAGACCGCTTCGCTCACGTAAATGAGGAACAAAATTATCACAACCCGCGATTGGACACAGTGGTTATCTGAACGCCGTGACGCTGGCCTGACTCGGCGCCTTCGCATCGCCGACTCGCCCCAGGATGTCCTGATGCAGGTGGACGACCGTGCGCTGCTCACCTTCTGCAGTAATGATTATCTGGGGCTGGCCCATCATCCCGAGATCGCTGCTGCAATGCAGGAGGGTATCGCCCGTTGGGGCGTGGGCGCGGGTGCCGCGCATCTGGTCAATGGGCATTTCAGTCCGCATGATGAGCTGGAGCGTGCACTGGCAGACTGGTTGCAAGTCGAACGGGCGCTGCTGTTTTCCACAGGCTACATGGCCAATCTGGCGGTGGTCGGTGGGTTGATGGGGCGGGGCGATACGGTGGTGGCCGACCGGCTCAATCACGCATCGTTAGTTGATGCTGCGCAGCTGAGCGGCGCCAAACTCCTGCGTTATCGCCATGCGGATATCGCGGATGCCCGCCGGCAACTCGAACGCGCGACCGGTACCCGAATGATTCTGACGGATGGCGTATTCAGTATGGACGGCGATGTGGCCCCGCTGGCGGCGTTGATGTCGCTGGCCGAGGAGTTTGATGCCTGGCTGGTGGTGGACGATGCGCATGGATTCGGGGTTTGGGGCGAGGCGGGCCGCGGATCGCTTTCGGCACTCGGCTTGGTGTCGTCGGGCGTCCCGGAGTATCTGATTCAGGTCGGTACGCTCGGTAAAGCCTTCGGTACGGCGGGTGCCTTCGTGGCTGGTGCAGGGCAACCGATCGACGTGCTGTTGCAGCGGGCGCGCAGTTATCTGTTTACGACGGCGCAGCCGCCCGCACTGGCCTGCGCAACGCTGGCCAGCCTTGATCTCGTTCGAAAGGGGGATGCGCGTCGCGCGAACCTGATGGCACGCGTGTTGCAATTCCGCGACGAGTTGGATCGGATTGGCGTGTCACAGGAGGTTGATCTGGCGGCGGAGCCGATGAACCCGCCACTCGTTCAGCCCACTCGTTCGTTATCCTTGATGCCATCGATGACGCCAATTCAGCCGATTTGGGTCGGGGATAGCCATCGCGCCCTGGTTTTGACGCAGCGACTGGAGCAGCGGGGGATTCTTGTGCCTGCCATTCGCCCACCAACGGTGCCCGCCGGTTCCGCCCGACTTCGGGTGACCTTGAGTGCATCCCACTCTCCGGAACAGGTGACGCAACTGGTTTCTGCGTTGCAGACGAGTTTGAGCCAGGATGAGCACGACGGCTATCACCGCGCTTGAGTGTGTATCTGGTTTGTATATACAAATGGGGGGTGACTCTCGTCCGGGAGAGCCCCGGGACGGAGCGTCACGGCCGAAGACCGTGACCTCAGCGTGAGGCGATCAGCGTGAAGCGATTTTCTCGTAATCATCCAGGGCGGCGTTCAACCGGCCCTTTTTGCTGAGATTCTCAGCCAGTTGCTGGCCTTGCTTGAGCTGCGCGGCATCCAGCTTGATCTCAAGGTTCTTGAGGGCAGTTGCAGCGGCCATATTGCCATGATCAGCCAGAGGGCGAAGCAGGCCGTACGCAGCCACGGGGTCGGGTTTGGACAGACCTGTTCCATCCAGATACATGAGACTCAGGTTGTATTGAGCTGCGGCATACCCTTGGCCTGCGGCTGCGCGGAACCATTTCAGCGCTTCTTTATAATCCTGGGGCACGCCTTTTCCGGACAGATAGAGTGCGGCCAGATTGCTCTGCGCGCGGTCGTAGCCCTTGTCCGCAGCCAGACGGAACCACTTGGCGGCGGCGGTATAGTCCTGTTTCACGCCTTCGCCATTGTAGTACATGGTGCCCAGCGCCAATTGACCGGGGGCAAAACCCTGATCCGCGGCACGCTGATACCAGGATATGCCGGTCGGCAAGTCCTTGGGTACACCCTGGCCGACGCAGTACATGTGTCCGAGCACGTATTGCGCAAAAATGTCGCCTTTTTCCGCCTTGGGCAGCCAGCGATGGAGGCCATCACCGCTGTACAGGTCCTGCGTCTTGGCTTCGGGCAGTACGGCAGTAGCGGCCTTGGCGTGGTGGTGATGTTTTTCGGTTTTTTCTGAGGCCTGAGCGCCCGCAGCAGCGCCAATCGTCAGCCCTGTCAATCCGAGGATTGCCCATTTGCCCCAGCGTTTCGCCCAGGGCTTCGTCGATATTCCTTTATTCATGGCAAATTGCCTCCTGAGTATCTGAATAATTTTTACTAACGCCCATAGTTTGACCGGTAATGGTGCGCCGCTCAATATTTTTGATGGGAATCGGTTTTTTTGTTCGAGAATATTTTTTAAAGCAGCAGGTTATATTGCCGATGGTGTGCCGCTTTGCGGCCCGTTGATGGGGGTGACAAGGTGTGCGTGGGCACGGTGCGCGATTCCCTGTTTCGATGTCGACGGGCGCCAAGTTCACGCACGGTCGCGGGCGGATCACATACAATATGCCAATGAGTTTTATCCCCGAATCTTTTATTGATGATGTGCTGGCCCGAACGGATCTTGTCGAACTGATCCATCGGCAGGTACCGCTCAAGAAAAAGGGCCGGGAATATGCCGCATGCTGTCCGTTTCATCAGGAAAAGACGCCTTCGTTTTACGTCAATCCCGACAAACAGTTCTATCACTGCTTCGGCTGTGGGGCGCACGGGAATGCGGTGAGTTTTCTGATGGACTACGAGCACCGGGATTTTCGGGGCGCCATCGAGCAGCTGGCCGAGGCGGCCGGATTGAGTTTGCCGGTTTCCGATACCGATCACGCCGTACTGGACGCGCAGGTGCATCTGTTTCAGATTATCGAGCGGGTCAATGCGCAATTCAAGGCCCAGTTGCGTCAGCATCCAGAGGCTGTCGAGTACCTCAAGGGACGCCATGTACAGGGCGAAACGGCCGCGTTGTTCAGCATCGGCTATGCGCCGGGTGGAAATATGCTGCTTCAGGCCTTTTCCCATGAACCGGCGGCCATCGCTGCCCTGATCGAGTTGGGTCTGATCATTCAGAAGGATGATGGCGACCGGTACGACCGATTCCGGCGGCGCATCATGTTTCCGATTCGGGACAAGCGCGGGCAGATTCTCGGGTTCGGAGGGCGTATCGTCGGCCCCGGTGAACCGAAGTATCTGAACTCCCCCGAATCGCAGCTCTTTCACAAAGGGCAGCACGTGTACGGCCTGTACGAGTCGCGGCTCGATAACGCCCGGCCGAACCGGCTGTTGATCGTGGAGGGATATATGGATGTCGTCATGCTGGCACAGCACGGCATTCGCAATGTGGTCGCCACGATGGGAACGGCCACGACCGACGAACAGATTCAGCGGCTCTATGCGCAAAGCGCGACGTTGGTATTCTGTTTCGATGGCGATTCGGCAGGGCGGCGAGCAGCGGGCCGGGCCCTGCATGCGGCGTTACCGCACTTGGCTGATGGTCGTGATCTGCGTTTTTTGTTTCTCCCCGATGGCGAAGACCCGGACAGTTTCGTGCAAACCCACGGCCAGGCAGCCTTGAGCGAGTTGGTCGAGCGGCAAAGCCTGGCCTTCGATCAATTCATGCTGCAGCTGCTCGATCAGCAGGAGCCGGGAACCGGAACGGCCATTCAGGCCCGGAAGGCGAAAACCGGTGCCGAGTGGGTGAATCATCTGCCTGATGGGGCGATGAAGCGCATCACGTTACGTCGACTGAATGAACATACCGGCGTCTGGCGGGCCAAGAACGCACCGAATCAGCCACCAGCCGCCCCCCAGCAGCCGCGTAAAAAACCGGTGCGTTACCCGGCGCATACCCTGATGCTGGCCATTTTGATCCGGCATCCCGAGTTGCTGCCCCGGGTGCTTGATCCGGCCGTTTGGCTAGAGGGGCGGGTTCCTGATGGTTTTGCCCGGCTCGCCGACCAGCACTCGGATCGTTTGCCCGAACAGATCGCGGTACTTTGGGATGCCGGCACGGTTGAAGCCGCGCGAAACTGCGATTTCAGTGGCGTAAACGATACCGGCATGGCTCAGGCCATCCTTCTGGATACCTTGAAACAGCTTCAGCGCGAACAGGCTGATTCGGCGCGAAAACAGCAGTCCCTCAGCCGATTGGCGCAGTTGCGGGAACACGGATCGTCGACTAATTTTCCAGGAGGGGATTGAATCTGCCGCGATAGCCCATACGGTACAACCAGCAGAAATAGCAGAAATTTATTTCATCCGGCGTTATAATCTTCGGTTCGCAAAATTTACACCCACAAGGTGACAGGCGCATGCAAGAAAATCAGCAGGCAACCATTAAGCAACTCATCGCACATGGCCGGGAACAAGGGTTCCTGACCTATGCTGAAATCAGTGACCATCTGCCAGAGGCGCTGGTGGATGCGGATCAGATCGAAGACATCATCGCCATGATCCAGGAGATGGGGATCTCCGTGTTTGAGGTCGCGCCGGACGGGGACGACCTTGGGCTCTCCGAAGAATCCCGTGTGACCAATGACGAGGACGCGGCGGAAGAAGCGGTCGCCGTTCTGGCTTCTCAGGTCGATGCCGAGTTTGGCCGAACGACGGACCCCGTGCGCATGTACATGCGCGAGATGGGTACGGTCGATCTTCTGAATCGTCAGGGTGAAATCGAAATTGCCAAACGGATCGAGGAAGGGCTGCGCGAAGTGACTCGGGCGCTGGCGTTCTACCCGCCGACCATTGAAACGCTGCTCGCGCACTACGCGAAGGTCGAGGCGGGCGAGTTTCGACTGCAGGATCTGATTGTCGGAATTATCGAGCCGGATATCGAACCCCCGGAGGCGGAAGCCGAGCCAGTCGTTCCCGTGGTGGCAAAAGTCGAAAGCGACGACGACGAGAGTGACGAAGAAGAAGCGGCCGAAGAAGAGGCCGTCGTCGACAACAGCCTTGATCCAGAACTGGTGCGTACGCACATGCTGGAAATCCAGAAGCTCGCCGAGCAACTGGATAACCGCGATCCGGCCTATCTCGAAAGCCTGGCCGATCAATTGGTTCAACTCAAGCTCAACCCCGGCTTCAACGAAAAACTGCTCCAACAGATTCGTCAGGCCATCGGCCGTGTGCGTTTGCTGGAAAAGCAGATCATGCAGCATGCGGTCGAGAAGGGTGGCATCAAGCGCGAAACCTTTATCGAAGCCTTCCGCAGCAACGAATCGGATATCAAATGGATCGATGCGGCCACCAAAGGCAAGCCGACGGCGCGCTTTATTCAGGTGCGTCCGGAAATCCAGCGCCTGCAAAAGCGTCTGAATACCGTCGAGCGTGACGGTAAGCTCACCGTGGCCCAAACCCGAGACGTGTATCGCCTGATCACCCTCGGCGAAGCCAAGGCCCGCCGCGCGAAGAAGGAAATGATCGAGGCCAACCTGCGGCTCGTGATTTCCATCGCCAAGAAGTACACCAATCGTGGCCTGCAGTTCCTTGATCTCATTCAGGAAGGCAACATCGGCCTGATGAAGGCCGTCGACAAGTTTGAATACCGCCGTGGCTACAAGTTCTCGACCTATGCCACCTGGTGGATTCGTCAGGCCATCACCCGTTCGATCGCGGATCAGGCGCGCACCATCCGTATTCCGGTGCACATGATTGAAACGATCAACAAGCTGAACCGCATCAGCCGCCAGATGCTGCAGGAAATGGGCCGCGAGCCCACGCCTGAAGAGCTGGCGATCCGGATGGACCTGCCGGAAGATAAGATCCGCAAAGTGCTGAAAATCGCCAAGGAACCCATTTCGATGGAAACCCCGATCGGCGAGGACGACGACTCCAGCCTGGGCGACTTCATCGAGGACCAGGGCGCCATTTCGCCGATGGATTCCGCGACGAATGCCAGCCTCTCCGAGATCGTGCGGGAAATCCTTGCTTCACTCACACCGCGTGAAGCCAAGGTGCTGATGATGCGTTTCGGGATCGGCATGAACACCGATCACACCCTCGAAGAAGTCGGCAAGCAGTTCGACGTGACGCGTGAGCGTATTCGTCAGATCGAAGCCAAGGCTCTACGCAAACTGCGTCATCCTTCGCGCTCCGAGCGGTTGCGTAGCTTCATTGAGATGCACGTCGACTAACATGCCTTGGTCATTCCGTCGGCAGCCGTCGCTGCCGATCTCCTTTCGGGCCCATAGCTCAGTTGGTTAGAGCAGTCGACTCATAATCGATTGGTCGTAGGTTCAAGTCCTACTGGGCCCACCATTTTCTATTGTCGTGCTGAACCTCAGCGCGATGCTTCCGCCAAAATTCATGGTTTGGTGCCTCCCCCTTTGTGATTTCCCGGCTCAGCCTGCTGGGTTCCCCGCGCGCTATGAGTCTCGCTGAGAATATCCGGTTTAATGAATTGTTGGTCTGGGTTTCATTCACTACACTCACAAGCGGCTGACTTGAACTTTTTTGGGGCGACTGAGGGCGAAATTGCGCACCACTTTTGACTCAGTCGCTCAAACATGGAGAAAAACCCGATGGAAAATGGCCATGCGCGCCCCCGATTTTTAGTCAACCTGACACTGACCACGCTGATTTTGTTTGCGACCGTGACCACCATCGCCTCGGCGGGGACACGTGGCCCTTTGGCCCCCGGTTTTAGTTGGGATCATGTGATCGGCATCAAGAACACCCAGAGTATTCGTGTTGTTTATGGCATCAAGAATGATGTTTGGGAGGCGGGTGTCGGCAAGCCGCTTTTCTATGCCCGTGGTTTGTACGAAAGCTATGCAGCGATGGGTATCGATTCGAAAAACGTGGATATGCACCTGGTGCTTCATGGCGCGGCCGGGTATTGGCTGCTCAATGATGCGGCGTATAGCAAATACAAAGACACGTTGCTGGGTAACCCCAACAAGCATGTGATCAAGGGTTTGCTTGAAAAGGGCGCGCACATTGAAGCCTGTTACGAAACCCTGAAAGGGCATGGCTGGAAACCGGAAGATCTCCTTCCGGGCGTGACCGTGGTGCACGATGCCTATTCGCGCATTATCGACCTGCAACTGCGAGGATATGCATATATTCCATTCTTCTAAAACAGAGTTAACCCGATCTCGGTGTTTCATTCCGATCACTCGTCGTTCTGCGCTGCCTGAATTTGATTTGGGTCCGGTGGAAACGCGTGTGACTGCACGGAAAATTTGGATACGTAATCCGGTCCCGCATGCTACTTTGCCGCTATGAAAACCCCGAAAAGAATCCAGCCCCTGATTGATGATGGCCTTGTAGACGAGGTGCTCCGCCCGTTGATGAGCGGTAAGGAAGCTGCCGTGTATATCGTGCGCTGCGGTGACGAGATCCGTTGTGCCAAGGTCTACAAAGAAGCATCACAGCGCAGCTTCAAGCAGGCTGTGCATTATCAGGAAGGGCGCAAGGTGCGGAACAGTCGCCAGGCGCGTGCCATGGAGAAAGGTACGCGTTTCGGCCGTAATCAGCAGGAGGCGGCCTGGCAGAATGCCGAGGTCGATGCGCTGTATCGTCTGGCCGATGCGGGCGTGCGCGTGCCAAAACCCTATGGCTGCTTTGATGGTGTGTTGCTGATGGAGTTGGTCACCGTTGAGGATGGTCAGGTCGCGCCGCGCTTGAACGATGTCGCTCTGTCGCCGGAGCAGGCGCTGGCGCACCATGCCGTGCTCATGAATTATGTGGTGCGTATGCTGTGTGTCGGCTTGGTGCACGGCGATCTGTCGGAATTCAATGTGCTAGTGGATGAGGCCGGCCCGGTGATCATCGATCTACCCCAGGCGGTGGATGCATCGGCGAACAACAATGCCCAATGGATGCTGGCACGGGATGTGGATCGCATCACTGCGTACTACGCCCTATACGCCCCGGCGCTGGAGGGGACTCAATATGCCAAGGAAATCTGGGCGCTGTACGAGGAGGGCGCATTGCTTCCGGACGTCGTGCTGACGGGCCTGTTCGTGGACAACACGCCAGACGCCGATGTGGATACAGTGCTTCGCGTGATCCAGGCGGCTCAGGAAGAAGAGGACGAACGCCGACAGCGTATGCAGGATGCTTAAGTCAGCGCGTAGGTCGTAATAACCGAAGGGCATTGCACCACTTCGCAGTGGCCCCCCATTAATCTTTCCATAATCGATAGAGTCGCTCGATGTCCTGGGCCAGCACACTGAGGCTAAATACCCGGCTCATCTCCAGGCTCAATTGTCCTTCCAGGTAAAACTTCACGGTCGGCAGGCTGAACACGCCAGATTGTCCGCAGATTTCCGGTTGTTGCTCGCAGTCGACATACAGCCATTCGATTTCGGGAAAGGTGTCCATTAGCAGCTGTTCTAGCTTGGGCTTGATGACCTGACAGACCCCGCAATGCGCGCCACCGAACAGGATAAACACGGCGGGATGCGTACGCAGCACATCATTAAAGGTGGAAATGTCTGAAGTGTTGAGCATCGTGCGGATTTCCCCGATTGGTTATGCCTCAATGTCCCCCGCCCATGCAATCCAGTACACCGTTGCAGTGGTAGAAGTTTTGTTGTTCTTGATACACCGCCTTCATATCGATCAGCCAGTCACCGAGGCCGCCGCGTTGTACGGTGAAGTGATGGGTGTCGCCGGGGCCGAACTGGCGCCACCAGCGGCTGCTTCTCAGATAGAGCGGTAATGCGGGGAGTTCTTTGTTGTCTTTGGGGTACCAGAGGTAGTCGCCGCCCAGTTGATAGGGGCTGGAAATCGCCGGCTGCGGTGCGGTCCACATATTGATCCGGATCGATAGTGGGTAGGCGATGAAGCCGATCGCCAGGGCAAACAGCAGGGCATAGACGTGGCTGTCGCTGCGTTTGGGCTCGACATGACGCAGAACCATCAGGATGATCGCGCCGCCGGCGATGGCCGCTCCGATCAGCAACACCCACGGCGGACCGTTGACGTAAAACGCCGACAGGGTGAAGTAATTCTCGACGATAAAGTACAGCACGCCGATGGCCATCGTTGCGGCGATCAGGCCAGTAACGGGTGTGACGCCGTTCAGATCGAAGCCCTTGGTGACTTTTCCGTCGGCGGTGGCCAGCCCGAGATCGGGGCGGTGGGCGATGATCGCCTCGGCAATAGGCGTGCGTTCCAGTATCGGCTGGAGTTTTTCAAGGGTCGTCGCTCCGATCGAGAGCGGCCCCTTCGGTATCGGTTGATTCGGATCCAGCCACAACCACGGCACCAATATTCGCGTGTCTTGCCTCGCCTTCAGGGCGAGTCGCGTGGCACGCGGCTGCTGGCTGTTAAATCGCCAAGTGACGTGCTCTATTTCATTCCATCGTAGCGACCAGGATGCGCCAAACAACCCGCCGAGCCAGCCTCCGCCGTTGTCGAATCGGATGCCCATGCTGTCGATCGCTACGGATTGGCGTTTCAGTACCTGCTGCATGGGGATGAGCAGGAGCGCCACGATCGGCAGACCAATGATGGCGACCAGAAACTGGATGTCTTTGTACGGGTTTGCTTGAGCCGGGGTGCTTGTGGCGGGGTGCGCATGCAGGTAAAGAATCAGACCCGATATCGCCAGGAGCGCCACACTCAGGATGGACAGAAAAATAAGGCTGCGTTTGTCGTTATCTGGGTGCGTGTAGCGATGAACGAGTTGGATGGCTTGCGTCTGCATGGTGTTGACCTCCGTGTTCCGCGACGAATATGCGCGATGTGCTCGGGCAGTATTACATGCCAAGGGTGTTTTTGGACCGCCCCGAGGTAGGCGCCACGGATGATAGGTTCATGACGCCATTGATCAGGTAGTTCGACATTGGCCTGAGTTTTCTTACATCGGATGGACGAGTCAAAGACCTTAGATCTTCGGCCGTTTGAGGTGGCCGGTCAGGGCTTCAGTAGCGGGACATAATCCGGAACAAAGTCGCCGTCCTGCGAGAACGGCTTGTCGGTATCGATCAGGGTGGGGGTGGTGCCCATGCCGTAGCTGAAATCGCCCTGTTTCGTATTGATCGGGCGATCAGTGATGACGTCGCCCAGTTGGTAGGGCCGTCCGTCCTGATGGGCGAAGCCCTCGCCCGGTTTGCGGAAATAGCGCAGTGCGAGCGGTGTTTCGGGGAAGACATCCTTGCCAAACACGTAGCGCTGAGTGACAACCACCTGTCGATAGCGTCGGGCGGCTTCCCGCGCCATGGTCTCGGTGGGGAGGAACAGTTCGGGGCGGATGTGGCCTTGCGCGTCCAGATAGGCGCCGCGCGCGGTGAATTCGCGGATCAATTTGAGCCGCTGTCGCTGGGTTCGCTGGATGGCTTGAGCGGCATCCGGATGCTCGTCGGCGCGGCGGGCGAGCGTGTCCAGGTCGGGCCAGGCGGCGCTGTAGCCGTGGGCGGGCGTGATTCGATCGGCCAGGTAGCGCTCGATGGTTTCCGGCATGTCGCCATACAGGGATGCCCCGACGACATGGTCGAGAAAGACCCGAAATTCGCCCTGATCGAACCCGCGATTGATCGGCTCCGGCGTGGTGAGGTGACCGGGTATTTGGTTCGGCTGCGCCGTCGCGTTGGCGCGGTAACCGAGATAGTTCATTTCCTGCCAGCCGGCGGCGCCCGGCAGTTTGCGCGGCAGGCTCCAGGTGCTGTCGATGGTGTTACCGGTGCCCGAGGTGAAGACGGGGTACTGGCCGATATCCGATTGGCGCACGTTGCCGGAATGGCAGCCCACGCACTGCACAAGTTCTTCGGGCCGTTGCGGCCGCAGATCCCCCTGGGCATCTTCAATCCAGCCGCCCAGAATCCAGCCGGTGCCGTTTTCGATCCAGCCTTCCTTGCGATTGGCATAGACCGGCGCCGTCTCTTCCTTCAGCCCTTGACCAAATTCCGCCGGATACCAGACCCTGGATTTAACCATCCAGCGGATTTCCTTGACCCGCTGGGCGCGCGTGCCCGGAAAACGGCTGATGGCGGGATCGTGGCCGTCGGCTTGAACGTCAACATAATGCAGGGGATGGGCGAATTCGGTACCCAGCGGATATTGACCGCGGACGATAGTAATCATTTTGGCCGCGCCGATAAAATGGGTTTCCCCGGGCGTGAGCCGATCCTGGATATTTCGTTCGACAAGATCGAGATTGGCTTTGATGACCTTCAGATCAAACTGATTCTGTTCGTCCTGCATGAACTGGGCGGGTAGCCGGATGTAGACGCCCGACACGCTGCCGGAGAGTGGCGTGAAAATGCCGTAGGGCATGAAGTTGATGGCTCGCCAACCCGTGAGATAGCCCCGATCATCCTTGAAAAAGCCATCGGCTGGCCGACTCGTGCGGACGAAGCCGTCGGTGTCGGCGGGCAGATCTGCCGGGTTAAGGCCGGGAAACAGCCGGAAGGGTGATTCGACCTTCGGGTCCCAGTCCTTGACGGAGCCGGGGCGTTTGGCAAAGGCGGCCTGCCAGTTGTTCTGACGAATGTAGTCCTGCATTGGCCAATCGGCGGGGGTTTCCCCGAGTGCGATTACGGCGGCATGAAGCACTTCGGGTTTGAGGGTGTTGATCCAGGGATTGATGCTGGAATTGACGACGAACGGGTAATCGACAACGCCGAAGGCATAGTCGGCCTGCAGGTTGCCGATGTTCGAGTTGGCCCCGGCCTGAGGGTTGTTGTTGCCGAGATTCAGTGCCGCCACGCCGTTGGTATGGCAGAACAGGCAGGCGCTCTGGGTGCCATGGCCGGTTTCGATAGAGCACTGGGCCGGAATATGGGCATGAGGGTTGGCGAAGGTGCCGCGGCTGATGAATTCGCCGCGCAGGGGAACGGGGATCGGCTGGGTCGAAGCGACGGCTGTCGTGGCCGTCGTTGTGGTTGCTTTGGGTGTGGTGTCGGTCTTCGACTGGGATTCGCCGCAGGCGGCAACGAGCAGGAGGACACTGCTTGCGGCAAGTGCGCGGATCAGCAGGGCGATTGGGTGGAATGTGGCTGGGTTCATCAGCATTTTTGGTTTCAGGCCTTATCGAAAAGAATCGGAAGTACCGGTCGCTTTCGACAAGGCAGGGCTGGAAAATCAGCCCTGTGGCGCGAACGGGGCACATCGTCCCGTTGCGGGCATCTAATTACTTGATGGCGGGCAGGCCACCGATGTAACCGACTTTGGCGGTCAGGCGGTAGTTGGACACGCCGTACTTGTTTTGACCGTACAGCGCGATGGCCTTGGCCTCGAGTGCGGTGGTCAGGGCGGGGGCCTGAGAGGAAATCCAGTCGCCCTGGTGCTGGTTGTTGCTCATGATGTAGGCATAGCCATTCATGTCGTCAACAATTTGCAATCCAGTGGATTCCGCGCCTGCTGCCAAACTCAGAATGCGGCTCAGCTTTTTGGTGTCCACGTTGTATGCCCACAGGTAATTGTTCACGTGGTTGCCGGAGTCCTCGCCGATGAACAGGGTGCGCATCTTCTCGGAGAAGAACAGGTTGTCGGTGTTGGCGATGGTGTTGATGTCGGCCTTGTTGCCATTGGCATCCGCCGCGATCGGTTTGCCAAGCAGCATCGGTTCGACATAGGCGCGGACCAGCACATGATCGGAGTTGATCGCGGCGCCCTTGCTGTCCTTCTGATTGGTTTCCATATCGAAGGTGTAGGTTGCCCCGGCCGCATTGCCTGCCAGACGGATGTCGTCCACCGGGCCGCCGTCGTTGGTGAGCATCGAGGACTGAATGTAGCTGATGGCGTAGTACATCTTTTTGTCTTTTTCGTTGAAGGTGACGCCTTCGCCCTTGGTGAACTCGGTGCTTGCGCCCAGATAGGCAGCATAACGGCGGGTTTCCAGGAAGGCGGCGGCCTGCTCCATGCCTGGCTTCAACTTCAGCCAGATGGTTTCGGACGATCCGGCGCGGGTGGGCACATAACCGGCCATGGCAGTCAGCGAGGTGTAGAAGATATCCCCGATGGTGGTGCCCTTGTCGACCAGGGCCTTGATTTCATCGTAGGTGCCGTGACCCAGCTTGATCCAGGTGATGTTGGCGGTACCGCCATCGCTACCGTCGGCCGAGGTCTGATTCCACTTGGCCGCATAGACGGTGCCACCGGCCTTGGGATCATTGACCGTGTCGCCGACGAACATGAACATGCCGGAATAGGCGCCGTCATCGCCGTAGAAGGCGGTGCGGCCATCGGCGGTAAAGCGTGCCAATTCCCAGGTACCCCGGCCCATTTCGTAGTGCTTGGTCACGCCATAGCTGCCATCCTTCTGGACGGCGACTTCCACCGGGAAGCCATATTGATACGGGTTGGCCGTCTGCATGCCGTTGAAATAGACGTCGGTCAGCGCCTTCAGGCCCGCTTGGGTCGTGCTGTACTTGTTTTCGCCCGGCACGTAATACAGGTCATAGTCTTCTTCGCCACCCAGGTGGGTGTTCCACGGCGTCGGGCCGCCGGCACAGAAGATCCAGCCGCCCTGGATGGTCGCAAAATCCACCGGTTTCTGATCGATGACGGACAGCTTGCCGTCCGCGGCCTGGGTGACCTGGGACAGACTCATTTCCATCGGCATCCGGCTGTACCAGTTGGCCACTTTATAGGCGGTCTGCCCGTCGGCCAGGATGTCGTCATATTCCCAGTGGTTCACGAGATACAGATTGCCGCCCACGTTCAGCAGGCTGTTCGCATCCGGTGTTTCGGCCACGACGGGGTCTTTGTTGGGGTCGAGGACGGGCTTCATGTTGACGTCGTAGACCTGGCCAGCGGCGTATTTCGTGCCATTGACGTCGGCAATCAGGTCGGTGTTGTTGAACAGGGTGTTGTAGGCCAGCGGGAAATCTTTCTTGCTGCCATCCGAGTAGGTCACGGTGGCGACGGAGGTGGTGTAGGTGTCCAGCATCTGCGTGTCGGTCGCGGCGACAGGCGTGGCCGAGAAGGAGACGGAAGTGGCCGTGGCTTGAGCTGGTGTGGCTGTGGTCGTTGTCGGGTCGTTTTTGCTGTTGCAGCCATAGAGGCCAACGGCCAGCGCAGCGGTGACGGCCAGGGCAATAGTATTCTTTTTCATTAAATGGGCTCCCAAGGGGGGTGAATTAACTTATTAAAAGGTCAATAAATGTCTAATTCCGGGAGCGTGATAATGGGCTTCTTATATGAATGCGATATGGCGTATATGTGAATTAAATATTTAATTAATATTCGGTTGTTTAATGTATTTATTGATTATATTTTTATAGATTCTTTATTGGGTAAAATTTATTATTTGCAATGCGATTAATGAATTGACGCAGTCAGGTGTGAATCGGTGATCAAGCACGAAACGGCTCGTGGGTTATCGCTTTCGGTTGACGAGCAAGGGGGGGCTGTCCAGATGGGTGCGGGACTTATGATCCTTTTCTGGATCTATGGCGTGATGGATTTCGGCGGGGATGGTGTCAGAGTGATCCACTGCCCCGGCTGCAATGTGCTGAGGGTATGGGGGCCGATGGTGGTGCGGATCAAACGGAGGGTGGGCAGGCCGACGGCCGCTGTCATCCGGCGGACCTGGCGGTTCCGGCCTTCGGTGATGATGAGTTCCAGCCAGCTTGTCGGGATGTGCTGCCGGAAGCGAACCGGTGGCTGGCGTGGCCACAACCACTCCGGTTCC
>DATKTJ010000107.1:0-10921 GCA_035531235.1 Halothiobacillus sp.
TGACTAAAAACTTACTGGGCTCGCCGTTAGTTTTCCCTGCCTGTTGGGTAGCTAACGTCTAAAACAGTTAACAGGAAAAACATGTAGTACCGAAAGCGTAGGATTTGCGGACGCGGGTTCAATTCCCGCCACCTCCACCAAATACTCAGATAACAAAAGCCGAAAACCGCACCACACTGCGACTTTCGGCTTTTTATTTGTCCGAAGCCGTTCGGTTTATTCCCATCCGATGCCCGACTTCAAAGGGTATCAACCGTACAAGAAACAGGCAGAACCTCTCACTGGGTTACTGCTGCTTAATCTTCCTCATCATCAAGAATCGACGAACATATGCCAACCGGGAAAAAGATCGTTCTCATCACATTGACGAATTCCCAATATTTTTCATCGAGATCGAGCGATTCATCGAGCAGGGATTTTTGCCGATCAAGCCGCGCTTGATCAGGCTCGTTCAAGACCCGGGTGGATTCATAGATCAAATCCAACTCCTTTTGGATCGATCTGATGCTGCGTTTTGCCGGGTGCCGCGAAATGATGCACTCGAAGAGCTCTTCTTCGGTCATGGTCGTGGTTTTTCCCGTGACATCGTTCGTGAAAGTGATCACTGATCAGCTCCTGTGACGGTTGTTTATCCAGACATCATGCAACCATGTTGTGCCGGTATCCCCTAGTGATTATTTTTCGGTCACGCCTACGCGAGGCCAGAGTGTTGATTCTAAGGAGACAAAAACCACACAGTGCATTTTGTAAAAATATACAAAAAAACTCAGGTATTGCCTCATACTTTGAATAAACAACCGGTTGAGATCGAGCCGATCCATGTAACCCATATCGTAAATTCATCGATGGGAGCGTAAGGACGATGAGTACAACGGACTATCTGACCAGCACCCAGCAGCCGTCCACTGGCCCGTGCCCGCCCAATGAGTCGGGCCGGGCAAATCGTCAACCCCACAAGAAACTGTTCCAGTTTTTTCTAGTTCTGGTTTTGCTGCCCATCATTGCCGGCAGCCTGTGGATGGAACACGTTCAATATCAGTTGGCGGCAAACTACACCAAGGATCACGCAAGCCATATGGGTGCCTCCTTCGCCAACCAAATTGCCAATCGATTGAATGTGCAATTTACAACGCTCGATTTCCTGGCAACCACCCTGCTGGGTGGTGATTCGATTCCCGGAAAGCCGTCTGCCGATGTTGAACGCAGCATGCGCCGTTTCATCACGCTACACCCGGGGATTTTTGCGTTCAACATCCAGTCCACCGATGGTGACACCATCCTCTGGTCAACCAAAAAACAAAGCAAGACCCCCATCAATTCCGGCGCCTTGTTCACCCCGCTACCGATGAATCCGAACTTTTTACTGGGCCAGGATAAATATGCACCTCGTGTAGGGTCACATGTTCTTCCCATGCGCTTTCGGGTAACAGATGCCAATGGGAAAACGCGCTATTTTGTCGGCTCACCCTATCTGCTTGATCGGCTCCTGGTTGACAATCAGCCCCTCCTATCCCCTGTTTTCTGGTTCACGGTCATCGATAGCCGTGACAAAAGCGTTTTGGGGACTTGGCGTAACGGTCAGGTGGTTTTTTCGTCTCACGCCGATCAACAACAGACAAGTCTCATAGCCGTGCCCGGCTACCCCCTTCAGATCTCCGTGAACTGGTCTCCTGATCGAGTGATGCACCAGTATTTGCAAAATGCCCCCCTCCGCTGGATTTGGGAAATCGGCACAATATTGCTCCTGAGCGTGGCGTTATTCGGAATCATCATCCTGTTCCGCCATCGAGAACGTGATACCCAAAGACTCAAACGGTTGAACGAATTCAATACCATGGCAGCGCAAGTCAGCCAACTCATTGCCACGGCAGAAGACGACAATGCTTTGCTTCACGACATTTGCAACTTGTCGGTCAAGTATGGTCACCTGAAACTGGCCTGGATCGGGCGACCAGACGACCAAAAACGCGTCCAGTGCATCGCATCCAGTGGGGTGATTTCCTATCTCGATGGTCTGACTGTGTCTGTGGATCCCGAACTGGCTGAAGGGCTCGGTCCTGCGGGTCAAGCCTGGCGGGATAACAAGGCACATTATTATCAATCCTGTATCGAATCCCCCAACCTCGCACCCTGGCAGATTCGCGCAAGCCAACTCGGTTTGCGCGCCTGTGCATCCCACCCCATTTTCCGTGCTGGTCGCATCTGGGCGATATTTAACGTCTACCACGGACAGGCGCACGTCTGGGACGATGAGGTCAGACACTTGCTTGAAGAGCTGGCACATAATATTTCCAGGGGGCTGGACCGAATCGATGACCGGACAAGGGAGCACCGGTTGGAACAGAAGCTCCAGCTCACCCAAGACTATCAACGTGCACTGTTCGAAAAAAATGCCGCAGGTATCTTTCTGGTCGACCGCAACCGAATCATCCAGGACGTCAATGCCGCGATGACGGTGATCACTGGCTACTCCGAGGCCGAACTCATCGGCCAAAGTACGGCACTGCTCCATACGGATCACGCTGCTTTCGACGCATTCGACAAACAACACCAATCGCTCCTGCTGGGTAAACCCTGGATTCATGAAACGCTCAATTTGCGACGCAAGGACGGTACGTCTGTCGTCGTTCAGATTCTCGGTTCAACGGTCACGATGACCACGGGGGAAATAGGCATTCTATGGAGCATTGTCGACATCACGCTGCAACAGCAGGCGCAGGAACTCATTCTTCATCAGGCATTGCATGATTCGTTGACACAACTACCCAATCGGCGGGCATTGGATGAGTATCTGCCCAAGGCCATCGCTCGGGCGCAACGACAGGGTTCCATTCTGGCCGTGGGCATGTTGGATCTCGACGACTTCAAGCCGGTCAATGACAACTGGGGACACGAAGCGGGTGATCTGTTGTTGCAACAACTTGCCACGCGTCTGCAGTCCTTGATTCGTGAAGCAGATCTGCTCGTCCGCTTGGGGGGCGATGAGTTTGTCGTCGTGCTGGAAAACCTGGAGGAAGGTCAGACGATGGTGCAACTGCAGATCGCGCTTGAGCGTTTGCATCAGGCTGTCGAGACACCATTTTCCCTGCCCTCAGGCGCACGCGCCGAGGTGGGCATGACACTGGGTGTGGCCCTGTTCCCCTTTGATGCCAAAGATGGCGACAGTCTGATACGTCTTGCAGATGCTGCAATGTATCAGGCCAAGGAACACAAACATGATCGGCAACAGTGGTGGCGTCATGGTGTGGTCAAGCTGGATCAGCCTGAGCAGGACATACGATTTGACGCCTACGGGAATGAAGCCGTTACCCTCCTGGAGGGGGCGCATCCCTATCTCCAGCACGTGATTAAGCACTTTGTGGAGTCCTTTTATGCAGGACTCGGAAAAGAGACTCAACCCAATGCGATCCTGCAAGCCCTCACCAGCACGGAGATGCTCGGGCTGAAGCAGAGCCAACGCGCCCACTTTCAGTTCTTGCTGGACAAAAATACGACCCGGGAAATGGTGCGTGCTCATGCGCGCCGCGTCGGGGAAGTTCACGTACTTGTCGGCGTGAGACCGATTCTGCTGCTTCAGGGGATCGCACTGTACCGTCGGTTATTGAACGAGTATCTCAGTCAGGCACTACTTCCGGCTCGTGATCGGTATCGCATCCTGATGGCTACCGAAATCCGTTTGCAAGACGATCTCCAGATAGAGCTCGAGATGGAAGATGTCATCTTGACTGCCTACTTCCATCTGACAGCGACACCCATGCCGCCGTTAGGAATACCATGGGACAAAGCCAGTGCAGATGACATTGTCCAAATTGGTACATTACCCGGCGTTCAGGCCGTATTGATGCTCCATTTGATTCCGAATGGCACCTTCTCCGTGACCAACAGCGCTGGCCCCAAGGCCATCGATATTGCCGCCCTATTCAGCCTGCCTGGCCAAGAACCGAGGATCGATCCATCCTCACCACGCGGCATCGGCGTCTGCGCACAGGCCTGGCGCAGCAGACAGATACTCAGTTCGGCTTCCCTCAGTCTGGATCCCCGCTACCAGTCCTGGCTCAACACCCCCCTCGTCGAATGGGCCCGCTCTGCTCTGAGCGTGCCGATTATCAACCCCAATGGGCAGTGCGAATCCATCCTCATACTGTTTGGTGCCTATCCGAGCCAGTTCGAGTCCCAGGCCATGCAGCAGTTCGCTTACAGCCTCAAGCAACGATGGGAGCAAATATGGATTCGAAGTGGCGCGCTGCGGCCCATGATTCCAGAAGCTTATGCAGAAGAATTGCGGCAGCGCCTCTTCAATGATGGTCTGCAGATGCATGTGCAACCCATCATCGATTTACGCACGGGACACATGATCAAGGTGGAGTCCCTGGCTCGACTTATTCTGGCGAACGGCGAAACAATATCGCCGGGCCTTTTCCTCCCCTTGCTGGCAGAGGCGGAACTCAATCACCTCTTTTGTATTGGCCTTGATATGACGCTCGCGCAACTGGTTTCCTTAGACAAGCAAGGCCTTCGCGTGGATGTTTCAATCAATCTGCCACCCTGTGCATTATTGGACGATGAAAGTCCGAATTGGGTACAGAGTGCCTTGCTCAAGCATGGGATCGCACCCGGGCGGCTGACGCTTGAGCTGTTGGAAACCCAGGCAATCGATCTGATACAGCGAAATGAAATCATTGGGCAACTCGTGAGTCTTGGCATCCAGCTGGCAATCGATGATCTGGGATCCGGCTACAGTAGCTTGCAACGGCTGTCTTCAATTCCATTCCAGACGATCAAGATTGACCAGGGCCTGCTTGTGCAAGTTCGGGAAAAGCCGATTCAAACCATCAGTCTGATTTCATCCATCATTCAGATGGGTCGTGACCTCGATCTTGTGGTGGTCGTCGAAGGTGTTGAAGATGCGGGGATGATTGAAATGGCCGCCATACTCGGCGCACAGTATGGTCAAGGTTTTGGTTTGGCCAAACCCATGGCCGCCGATGATTTGGTACCCTGGTACAAGCAATTCAGACTACCGATTGAAATCGATGGCATTCATACCTTTCTCGGTGCGCTCACCTATCACTGGTGGTTTAGCAACCATGAGCATCACGAACACCCGTTGAAGCAAACCGACTGCCCGTTGACTCGATTTCTGGCGGAACAAGATCCGCAGAATAGCGAGGTTAATGGCTGGCATAAACACATACACGCCGAACCATCGGACCGTGACACGAGCGCACGCTTGACGGGATACCTGATTGACCGGATCAAAAACAACGCCACACGACGTTTATCCGATATCTCCCTATCTTTAGGCGACGCATTCAATACCGACTAAAACAACCACTGTGCCATTTCGCCACGCTAAATCAGGACAACAGAATCCTGTCTGCTCAATTTAGCCATATAAGACAGCGTTCTTTTCGAATGAATGAGGTTGATTGGTCTAGTGCCGAGGGCGTAGAAGTATCTCGAACTGGTCGGCAGGCAGTGGTTTGCTGTAGTAATACCCTTGAACTTCGTCGCAAAGATGCTCGCGCAGGAACTCCAGTTGCCCGAGGGTTTCCACCCCCTCAGCGATGGTTTGCAGACCGAGATTTTTTGCCAGATTGATGATGGCTTTCACAATGGCCTTGTCCTCGGGATCGGTACTGATGTCACGAACAAAGGATTGGTCGATTTTCAACTTGTGCACCCGGAATTTCTTGAGATAGCTCAGCGAGGAATAGCCGGTACCGAAATCATCAATCGACATGCGTACACCACGTACGTGCAGGTTGTTCATAACGGCAATGGCACCCTGCGGGTCATGCAATATGGCCCCCTCAGTCAATTCCAGCGACAGATATTCCGGCTGTAGTCCGCTTTCATCGAGTATTCGAGACACCATATCCGGTAAATCGGGATGGCGGAACTGTACGGCCGATAGATTGACGGCCAGAACAACGGGCGCGAGACCCTTGTCCATCCATGCCTTGGTCTGCTTTACGGCGGTACGTAACACCCACTCTCCGATGGGTAGGATCAGACCACTACTTTCGGCGATGGGGATGAACTCACCGGGTGAGATGGTGCCCAGTTCGGGGTGGTTCCAGCGCAGCAGCGCTTCCATGCCGATGATGCGCTCATCGTGTGTCGACATTTGCGGCTGGTAGTGAACCTGTAACTGATCCTGCTTCAAGGCATTTCGCAATGCCGTGGCCACGAGCATGTTTCGCGAAAGCCGGGCCTGCATTTCCTGGGTAAAGAAGCGGAACCCGTTACGCCCCTCCTGCTTTGCACGGTACATCGCAGCATCGGCATTACGCGACAGTGTTTCCATATCCATGCCGTCAAAAGGGTAAATGGCAATACCAATTGAGGCGGTCATGGCCAGGTCGTGAGGGTCCATGTGATACGGCTCGCCGATCACGTGCAGGATTTTCTGAGCCACCTGGGCGGCGCCATCCACATCCGTTCCGGGCAGCAACAAAATGAACTCATCGCCCCCCAACCGGGATACCGTGTCTTCCTCACGGGATATCTGCCGAATGCGCCGGGCCAGTTCAATCAACAGCGCATCGCCGACGCTATGCCCCAGGGTGTCATTGATGTCCTTGAAATTATCAAGGTCCAGAAACATGACGGCCAGATTCCCATTGTTCCGTTTCGCCAGATGCAGCGCATAGTTGATATGATCATCCAGTTGACTGCGATTCGGCAGGCCGGTCAGCGCGTCATAATGAGCCAGATATTGAACGCGTTCCTCCGCCCGTTTTCGATCACTGATGTCTTCCTTGAGCCCCAGATAGTTCGTGGTCACCCCCTGGTGATCGCGCATTGGGGAGATGTGTACGGATTCGATATATTCCGTCCCATCCTTGCGCAGATTGATCAGCTCTCCATGCCAGCTTTCTTCGCGCGTCAGCCGCTCCCACATTTCCCGGTACACTGCGGGCGCGGTCTTGCCGGATTGCAGGATGCGGGGATTCTTACCGATGACTTCCGACTGGCTATAACCTGTAGATTTCACAAAAGCCGGATTTACATATTCGATCTGCGCCTTAAGATCGGTAATGATAATGACATTGGGACTTTGCTCCACGACCTGGGACAATTTGCTCAGCTGTGCCTGATCCCGTTTCCGTTCGGCTTCGCTGACAAACCGATCCAATGCAAAACTGATATCCATGGTCATTTCGATCAATAATTGTTTTGCAGCATCATCGAAAGCGCCAATTTCGTTCACATACACAATGAAAGCACCTACTGCCTCCCCCCGCTGATAGAGGGGTAGTGATGCCATCGATTCCCAACCGAATTCCCGCGCGCGCACCTTCCAGGGTGCAAGTGCCGGATCAGCCTGAAAATCCTGGCACCAATAGGGTGTTCTTTCACGTATGGCCGTACCGGATGGGCCTTGCCCGGTCGGATCGTTCGGATCGGTGGATATTTCAATATCCTTGAGAAACTCCGCACCTGTTCCATAAGAAGCAACAGAAATCAGGCGCTTGCCGTCGTCATCCAGCATCCCGATCCAGGCTAGGGTCATGCCACCGAAAACCACGGCATCCTTGCATATCTGCGGAAACAACTCCGTTTTCGTTCCGCAACGCACGATCGCCTGATTACACTGACTGAGTGCGGCATAAAGCTGAGTCAGTCGCTGAATTTTTTCCTCGGCATGTTTGCGCTGGGAAATATCCATCAAGCTGCCGATCATGCGCTGTGGTTTACCTTCTGCATCCCATTCCACGACTTTCCCGATGGCGTGCAACCACAACCAGTCACCATTTTTGGTGATCCGTCGATACTCCCGGGAAAGCGGTCCACCATCGGCTAAGCAGTGTTGGAATGCAGCCTTCACATCCCCCTGATCATCCGGGTGAATGCTGGCCATCCAGTTTTCTACTGAAGGAGAATATTCTTCCGGTGCGAAGCCGATCATGGCAGGAAACTCCTTCCCGACCGTAGCTGCTCCGGTTTTCACATTGATGTCAAACCAAGTTTGATTGGCTACCTGAAGCGCCAGTCGAAAACGCTCTTCCTGCAACCGAAGTGATGATTCTGTCCGGGCGCGTCTGATCGCAATCTGCGCAATGTCGATTGTCGTATTGATCAGGGCTTGATCCGCCGGAGTGGGCAGACCGGGCACCCGGTAGTACATCGCAAATGTTCCGAGCACCCGCCCATCAACATCAAGAATGGGTGTCGACCAACAAGCGCGAAGACCATGGGCTAATGCAACGGTCTTGTACTCCCGCCAGAGTGGATCTGTCTCGATATCCTCTACAAATACCGATTCCTTGCGATAGGCAGCAGTTCCGCATGATCCGGCACAAGGCCCGATGGGCTGCCCATCGACTGCCTGTACAAACGCCTGAGGAAGGCTGGGTGCCGCGCCGTGCTGCACGTGAGTGCCCTCATCATTCAATAACAGGATGGAGCCAAGCATGCCAGGCGCCTGCGCTTCAATCAGGTGGAGCAAGTTGGCCAGTATCAGCTTGAGATCCAGCCCACTGGCGATCATCTCAAGAATCTGCGTCTGGCCCTTGAGCAGCATTTCTGTGCGCTTACGATCATGGATATTCCGACTCACCGATCCCCACCCGGTGGGATTCCCGTGAGCGTCCTGTATGGCAAAGAGGTTATAAAGCACCCAAATCGGTTCGCCGGTTATGAAATGACGCAGCCGAACTTCAACCTCACCCTGCCCTTCTCGCAACACACGTGGCATGAATTCATTCGTAATGAACGCACGATCTTCTGGGAAAAAAGCATCCTCAACACGGATTTTCTTGGCTGCAGCCAAATCCGGCAGGCCAAGTGTCTCCAATGCAGCGACATTCACATAAACAGGTTTGAAGTCCAGATCAGCAATACCGATGATCTCTTGGCTTCTATTAACCAGGGAAACGAACAATTCGCGATCTTTCTCGGCCAATATTCTCTTGGTCACGTCATGGGCAATACCCAGGATTTGTGTCACCTGCCCAGAGGGATCGCGTGAAAATGGCCGCTCACGAGCATTTATCCAATGCCACTCCCCATCATTGCTGCGAATACGGTATTCGATGTTCCGAATCTCATCCGTCTTGGATATTAACCATCTCTTGTGATGCGATTCGATCTCGGGTAAATCGTCCGGATGGGCAATACTCAGTAAATCCGCACCCATGGAAAGGGGATCTTCAGGGGTATAACCAAAGGTGGACAACCAATGGCTATTAACATAAATATATTTTTTACCGATCAAGTCATAGATATAGACAGAGCCAGGCTCGGTGTTGAGAACATGATCAAGAAAATGTTTTTGTTCATTCAGTGCGGTAAGTGTTTGCTTCCTTTTGCTGATATCTCGAACACTGGAAAAAATAACCGGCTCACCTTGAATGAGAATGGGTTGTGCATATATCTCGACAGGAATCTCAGTCCCATCCTTGCACTTATGTTTCCATTCAAAAATCTCACCAGACTGGATCAGGTGCGAAAGTTTCTTCGGAATCTGGGGGCGCAAATCGTTCGCCGAAAGATCCCGGACGGACATAGATTGGAATTCCGCCCGCGTGTATCCGTACCGATCAAGCGCGGTCTGGTTCGCATCGAGGAACCGACCATCCTGAGTAAGAATGAAAGACGCATCAAGGCTGGCATCAAGAACTGCCTGTAGATCAATACCACCAAATCTCGAGCGTGTCTCCACAGCCATCACTCCTGCGCGGCTTTACCCTTCATAAGTCTGCGACAGCAAACTTATTGACCAATCTATTGCCTTCAATACTTGGTGCTAACCAGCATGATCAACTATTTGCAACAGGTCAACGGATAGCCAACCTTACCATCGTATACCAGACTAAGGTCATTGGTCATGCGCAACGCAGTAAATTTGCAGAAACGATTTAACCCGATGGGCACAATTGGAAAACCATAATAAAAAACGCTTCGGATAGGCCATCCGAAGCGTCAACAAAATAAGAAATCAATTATATAGGGCGCTGAGTCAGCACCCTGTAATGGACGATTAGAAATGCATAATTTGCAGACGCGGTGCGTCGGCGACTTCCTCATATTTTTGGGCGAAGGCACGGAACGATTCCGTGTACTGACGTCCGCCCGCTGGATCGTTGATCCGCAGGAAAGTGCCATCGACGGTACCATCGCCATAGATACCCCGAATCACACGGGCATGGATGGCCCAAAGACCGCCCGGCGCTTCATCTGCAATCGCAATCAGTGGACCATTGAGCTCTATGAGACTCCGCAGACCGCTAACGGTATAGTTCATCGGCGGCTCTCCCGTCATGCCGCAGGCGGTTGCGAAGGCCTCGTGATCTGCAGCCTGGAGTCCCTGATTGTTGTCGAACATCGTCCGGTACGTCGCCCCGGCCTTGTCCATCGCGGTTTCGATGGTATAGGAAACTTTGTCTTTCCAGGACATCATCATCGTGGCAACCGTCGCCCAACAGGTCATGCTGGATGGCTGCGCAATGATCGGCACCAGTCCGGGTACGGTGTAATCGAACGAGGTACCACTTGTCCCGGTTTTGGGCTCGTTTACCTCGACCGATTCATTGCCCCGGTTGATCTTGATGTTTGGTGCAGGTTGCTGGGATTGCGACTTGATCAGATCCTGCACCTCCTTCTCCTGGGTGAGATTGGCTGGCTTGGCGGTCGGCTCACCCACCATTGAACTCAGCGCGCTATAGGAAAGTTTGTTGGCCTGATCCTTGGAAATCTGCTGATTACCTTCCGCTTCCTGGATAGTCTTCAGCGTCTTGCCGATGTCTTTCTTCATGGCGCCCTGCTTCTGGATATCAGCGGCAATGCCCGCCAGATCGGTCACACTCTTCGATGTCGTTTCCAACGCCTTGATGGCATTGGCCTGCGTGCCGGCCAAACCGGTCATATCCTTGAAGACATCACCCTTGCCCAGCAGGTTGAACGCGGCGCCCAG
>DATKTJ010000108.1:0-3750 GCA_035531235.1 Halothiobacillus sp.
GGAGTCCTCCAGCGGTCAGCGGGCGCCATTGCCCACCCCGGAGTCGTCGAGACGGATCATCCCGGCCGCGACAGTTTGATGTGTCACTTCATCAATCAAAACGAAGGCACCGGTCGAACGAATGGCGTCATAGGCATCGGCAGCGAGCGGCTGCTGCACATTCAGCGTGATGCTGGCGATGTCATTCAGTCGCAGGGCTTCGGCTGGGTGCTTCTGTTGCGTATTGACGTCGAGTAACGTATCGATTTTCGTGATGCGCGCGGTGACTTGCCTGGTCGTGTGTTTCAGCCAGTATTTGCGACGCAGATCGAGCGGATCCTCCGACAACCAGCAAACGTCGGCGGTGACGGTTTTGAGCGGGCTGGCCGGACGATCGGCGGACGCGAGCATGTCGCCACGCGAAATATCCAGGTGTTCCTCCAGCAACAGCGTTACCGATTGGCCGACAACGGCCGATTCCAGCGACTGATCGAGTATCAGGATGTCTTTCACGGTCGCCGTCGATCCGTCTGGCTGCACTACCAGCCGGTCGCCCCTGCTGACTTTTCCGGCTTCGATACGGCCCATGTAACCGCGGAAGCCATTGGCTTCGTGACCATTGTGGCGCGCCACCAGCTGTACCGGGAAACGCAGCGGCTCATCGCGGCATGCGTCATAGACGCTCAGGGATTCGAGCAGTTCGATCAGTGTCGGCCCCTGATACCAGGGCATCCTGTCGCCCGCAGTGACCACATTGTCGCCCGCCAGAGCGGACAACGGAATCGTGCGGATATCCTTCAGACCCAGCCGTTGCGCGAATTCCCGGTATGCCTGCACGATGCGGTCATACACCGCCTGGTCGTAATGCACCAGATCCATCTTGTTGACCGCGACCACGACATGCTCGATCTGCAACAGGTGGGCGATGGTCGAATGGCGCTTGGTTTGCACTAGTAATTCAACGCTGCCATCGTCGCCCATCTTCACTTTCGAGACATCGATCAGGATGACGACTGCGTCAGCGGTGGATGCCCCGGTAACCATGTTGCGCGTGTACTGTTCATGGCCTGGGGTATCGGCAATGATGAACTTGCGCCGGGGCGTGGCAAAGTAGCGGTAAGCGACGTCGATGGTGATGCCTTGCTCGCGCTCGGCTTCCAGGCCATCCGTCAGCAGCGACAAGTCGATTGTGTCGCCGGTGGTGCGCCGGTGCCTGGCGCGCGACATGGCATCCAGCTGGTCGGCGAAAATACCCGTGCTGTCGAACAGCAGACGGCCAATCAGCGTGCTCTTGCCGTCATCTACCGAACCGGCAGTAATGAAGCGCAGCAAACCGCGCTCTTTGGTCAATTCTTGCAAAACTTGTTTGGAAATTGCGGCGTTCATCAGAAATATCCTGTCTTTTTGCGTTGTTCCATTGATGCTTCCGATGCCTGGTCATCCATCCGCGTCGCACCGCGTTCCGTGATTTTGGTCATGGCGGTTTCGGCGATGATGGCTTCGACAGTGGCGGCATCCGACGCCACCGGGCAGGTGCATGAAATATCGCCGACCGTGCGGAAACGCACGATTTTAGTTTCGATCACTTCGCCTTCTTTGGCCGGCGTCAGGGCCGTCAGCGGCACCAGAAAGCCGTTGCGTGCAATGACCTGGCGCTCATGGGCGAAATAAATCGGCGGCAGCGCCAGTTTTTCGCGGGCGATGTATTGCCAGACATCCAGTTCGGTCCAATTAGAAATCGGGAACACGCGCATATTTTCGCCGGGATGAATGCGGGTGTTATACAAATCCCAGAGTTCCGGGCGCTGTGTTTTCGGATTCCACTGCCCGAATTCGTCGCGAAATGAAAAAATCCGCTCTTTGGCGCGGGCTTTTTCTTCATCGCGACGGGCGCCGCCGATGCAGGCATCGAACTGGAATTCAGCGATGGTCTCCAGCAGAGTGACAGCTTGCGCCGCATTGCGCGAATCGGTTGCCGGATTGCGCAGGCGCACGGTGCCGCGCCTGATGGATTCCTCGACCGAACGCACGATCAGTCGTTCGCCCAATTCGGCAGTGCGATGATCGCGGAATTCGATGACTTCAGCAAAGTTGTGGCCGGTATCGATATGCATCAGTGGAAACGGAAACCTGCCCGGACGGAAGGCCTTCTCGGCGATGCGCAGCAGTACCACCGAATCCTTGCCGCCTGAAAACAGCAGCGCCGGCTTGCTGCATTCGGCCGCAACCTCGCGCATGATGTGGATCGCTTCTGATTCCAGCCAGTCCAGATGGTGGTTGCTGGCGGCATCAATAACGTGTTTTTCGATTGTAGTGTTCATTATATTTACCCTGACGTTTTTTGTGGCGCTGCTGGTTTGATTCGGATCAGTTTGCCGTCAACGACATGCAGGCCGCACTCTCTGGTATCCGGATTTTCCCACCACCAACGACCCGCGCGGATGTCCTGGCCGGGGGCGATGGCGCGCGTGCAGGGGGCACAGCCGATGCTGGGGTAACCCTGATCATGAAGACGATTGTAGGGCACCTCAAAATGACGGATATAATCCCAGACTTCCTCATGGTGCCAATCGGCCAGGGGGTTGAACTTGGGCAATTCATGGGTGGCTTCCCATTCCCGGATGGCGAGGTCCTGCCGCGAAAGCGCCTGCTCCCGACGCATCCCGGTCACCCAGGCCCCTTTACCCCGCAATGCCCGCTGCAAGGGTTCGACCTTGCGCATATGGCAACAGGTCTTGCGCAATTTCTGGCTTTCATAAAAGGCGTTGGGCCCGTGTTCCCGGACATAGCGCTCCACTGTCCCGTGCTCCGGGAAATACACCTGAATGGGGAGGTGGTAGCGCTCCTGGGTTTCCTGCATCAGCCGGTAGGTTTCCTCCGGTAAACGGCCGGTATCGAGGGTGAATATCTCCATCCAGGGCGCATGCTTCGCAATCAGGTCCGTGAGCACCATGTCTTCCGCCCCAAAGCTGGTGGAAAAAGCCGCCGGGGCGTACGGCGCATTGCGCAATTCCCCGAAAAGGAGGAGCACGTCCTGTATTCTGGTCTCTGTACTCATGGGTTCCTCACTGTCTCCCTGTGTGCAGGAGGCCGGGATCCGGCGGTAATAAATCCTGTCGCCGGACAAAGTCCCCGAATGTCTCGCCGGGCCAGCGGTGACCGACAAATCGCTTCAACAGGGGCCGTAGAGTATCCAGCAGGGCTGCCTCGCCCATTGCCTCCCGGTAAAGGGTATTGAGGCGCATGCCGGTCCGATCGCCGCCCAGATAAAGATCGTAAAGGCCGGGCGCTTTGCCGACCAGGCCGATCTCCGCGAGATAGGGCCGGGCGCACCCGTTGGGGCACCCGGTCATACGCACTGTCAATGCTTCTCCTTCCAGACCGGCCTCGGCAAGCAACGCCTCGATGCGATCCAGAAAAACCGGTAAATAGCGCTCGGCCTCGGCCATCGCCAAGGGGCAGGTGGGCAGCGCTACGCACGCTATCGCGTGGGTACGGACAGGGGCGAGATTCAACAGTCTGTTGAGCCCGTATTCAGCGAGCACGGTTTCGACAAGGGGGCGTTCCGCAGGGGAGATGCCGGCGATCAGCAGATTCTGATTGCAGGTCAGTCGGATCTCGCCATGGTGCAGACGGGCGAGTGCATCCAGCCCACTGAAGAGCGGGAGATCGCCATCGGCAATCCGGCCACCGGGTATGAAGAGGGTAAGGCAGGCTGTTCCGTCATCATTCTCGAGCCAGCCGAACCGGTCTGCCGAAGTCTCGAAGTGG
>DATKTJ010000109.1:0-3556 GCA_035531235.1 Halothiobacillus sp.
CACCAGAAACGCGGTCGGAATGGCGAGAAACAGGGCCAGGGCGACGTGATCCGGCATGGCCTGCTGCAACATCCAGGTCGTGTAGGCGCCGATCATCATCAACTCGCCATGCGCCATGTTGATCACGCCCATCACGCCGAAAGTGATGGCGAGGCCAATGGCGGCCAGCAACAGTACCGAGCCCAGGCTCAGGCCGAATACGAGGTTCTGGGCAAAACTCCAGCCAGCGATTCGAGTGTTGATGGATTGCAGGGTTTTTTGCGCCAGGGCTTTCACGGCGGGATCGGGGTCCGATTTCGCGATGCGTTCGAGTTTGTGGTGAATCTCGGGGTCCAGCGCCCCCGCCACATCCTCGACGGCCTGCCGGCGGACAGCCGGATCGGCATCGACCAGCTCGCGGCTTGCGATCAATTGCTTGACCTGTTCGGCCACGGCCGGGTCGGTCAGCTGGGGCCGAAGGGTCTTGAGTTCCTTCAGGTACATCGGATTCAGACGGGCGGAGAACAGGTCATTGGCAGCGGCGCGGCGGGTTTCCACCGAGGGTGACTGGAGGTCGATCATGTCGATGCGCGGCCGCAGCTTGATGCGGATGGCATTGTTGATGGGTATGGCATTCCATTGTGCATCTGCGGTTTTGCCAATGGGTTTTTGGGTGATGGGGTCGAGGATTTCGCCCTGCGCCGTGCCAATGCCGAGGCGGGCGACGGGTTTGGCCTGAATGTAGAGTTGCCCCTTGGCCAGTGCATGCAATACCGACGATGCCCCAGCCGGTGGTTGATCCATGAGGGCATCGAGCGCCTGTTGGCGGGGCATGAAGCTGTCGCTGGTGAGCGCCTGAACGGTCGGGCTGCCCGGTTCGATCGAGGGTGTGGCTGTGGCCGGGGATGTGGCCGTGGCTGTGGTTTGGCTCGCGACGGCGGCCGGTGGGGTGGGCGTGTCGGCCTGAACCCAACCCGGCAAAGCCAGCAGGGCGCCCATCATCAGGGCGGGCAGCAGCCCGTTCATGCGGTGTCGGATTCGGGGGTAAAAAGAATCGGGAAAAAAGGTTTCTTTCCGACAGATTTCTACACAGACAGAAGTGCGGTGTTCAGGGACCGACCGTTCGTTCTGCGGGAAAGAAACCCCCTGGGGCAGGACATGGGGGATAGGGCTATGTGTCATGAAAACATCCTCGTCACAAGCCTGTGAATAGGACCGAACACTCGTTCGGCCACCGATAGGGCGCCCCATCGGGCGCCCTCGATTGGGGTTAGGCACCGGAGCCGGTGCACTTCTTGGTCACCGTGTTGTAGGCGCCGCAGTTGATGGGCTTGGTCCAGTCGGCGATCAGATCCTTGCTGCCCGGCAGGTAGGGCGACCAGGCCTTGCCGGGGACTTCGTTCTTGGATTTCCAGACCACATCGAACTGGGCGTTGGCCTGAATTTCACCAATGAACACGGGCTTCGTGATGTAGTGGTTCGGCAGCATCTTGGCGGTGCCACCGGTCAGGTTGGGCACTTCCACGCCGATGATCGACTCGAGAATCTTGTCGGTCGCGGTAGATTTGGCTTTCTCGACCGCTTTCACCCACATGTGGAAGGCGATGTATTCCGCTTCCATCGGGTCGTTGGTGACGGCTTTCGGGTCATTCTTGAACTTCTTCCAGTTGGCGATGAAGGCTTCGTTTTCCGGCGTCTTGATGCTTTCAAAGTAGTTCCAGGCGGCTAGCTGGCCGACCAACGGCTTGGTGTCCATGCCGGAGAGTTCCTGCTCGCCCACGGAGAAGGCCACGACCGGGATGTCCTGCGACTTGATGCCCTGGTTGCCCAGTTCGCGGTAGAACGGTACGTTGGCATCGCCGTTGATGGTCGAGACCACGGCGGTCGGTTTGCCCGCACTGCCGAACTGCTTGATCTGGCTGACGATCGACTGCCAGTCGGACTGACCGAAGGGGGTGTAGTTGATCATGATGTCCGCATCGGCCACGCCCTTCTGCTTGAGATAGGCTTCCAGAATCTTGTTGGTGGTACGTGGGTAGACATAGTCGGTACCGGCCAGCACCCAGCGGGTGATGCCCAGCTCGTTCATCAGGTAGTCGACGGCGGGAATGGCCTGCTGGTTCGGCGCGGCGCCGGTGTAGAAGATATTGCGCGAGGATTCCTCGCCTTCGAACTGAACGGGGTAGAACAGCAGCCCGTTGAGTTCCTCAACCACCGGCAGTACGGATTTACGCGATACGGATGTCCAGCAGCCGAAGATGGCGGCCACCTTGTCCTTGCTGATGAGTTCGCGCGCCTTTTCCGCAAACAGCGGCCAGTTGGAAGCCGGATCGACGACGACGGGTTCGAGTTTGCGACCGAGCACGCCGCCCTTGGCGTTCTGTGCGGCAATCAGCATGAGCATGTTGTCCTTGAGCGCGCTCTCGGAAATCGCCATGGTGCCGGACAGTGAATGCAGAATGCCAACCTTGATCGGTCCCTCGTCCGCGGCGGCGATATCGATACCACGCATGCCGAGGCCCAGCGATAAACCTGTAGCGCTCAGCGCTTTCATAAAATCACGACGTTTCATGAGTAAACCCTCCATTGGGTATGCTTTGGTGGTGGTCTGACCGGTGTCCGCCGGTCGCGGATTCGATGAACTCAAGGGATTCTGCGGATTTGAGCTGTGCCTGCTCGCGGGCTTCGTACAGTCGATGCAGACTGATCTTGCGCACTTCCTGCCGACTGGTTTCGATATGCGCCTGCATCAGTCGCCGGGCTTCGGCAGGTCGGTGCTGGCCGATGGCCTTGAGGATGGCGCTGTGCTCCTCGTAGGTGGCTTCGATGCGGTGCGGTTCGGTGAAATCGAGTTGGCGCACGATGCGGATGCGTTCGGTGACGCCCTGATGGATGCGGCTCAGCTCGTCATTGCCGCTGGCGGCGACCAGGTCGGCATGAAAGGCCTCGTCCAGTGCAAACACGGACTCGCCCTCCCGAAGCCGCTGTTCCGGCATGGCCTGCCAGATGGCGACGAGTCGATCGAGTACCTTGGGGGCGGTCTGGTCGGCCAGCCGTTCGACCACGGACAGTTCGATCAGGGTGCGCACCTCGTACAGTTGATCGAAGACGGCAAAATCCAGATCGCGCACACGCCAGCCAGCCCGGTTTTGCACGGTGACGAACCCCTCGCGCGCCAGGCGGGTGAGCGCCTCACGAACGGGGGTGCGACTCGCGCCGGTCAACCGGGCGATGTCATTCTCGCTGAACCGCTCGCCGGGCAGCAGACGAAAGGCGAACAGCTCCCGCTTGATCTGGACGTAGACCTGTTCGGCCAGGGCCGGTGTGGCGATCGGTTTTCGACGCAGGGGCGGGGTCATACCGGCTCTTCGAGGGTGATGAGGGTTTGCCCCATCTGCACCAGTTGGCCGGGCGCGCAACAACATTGGGCGATGATGCCGTCCCGGTGGGCTTCGATCGTGAACTCCATCTTCATGGCCTCGACAATGGCGACCGGTTGCCCGGCCAGGACGGCTTCGCCCGGCTCGATCAGCAATTTCCACACATTGCCGCTGATGGTGGCCGGGATCGGCTCGCC
>DATKTJ010000110.1:0-39479 GCA_035531235.1 Halothiobacillus sp.
CTGGTCGAAAATGGAGGCCGACGGGTTCTCCTGGTGGCGCGCCCGGTTCAAACGCCAGGTCGATTTATTCGATTGGGTTCGTATCGACCACTTTCGCGGCCTGGCGGCCTATTGGTCGATTCCGGCGGAATGCGACACGGCGATGGAAGGTCAATGGGTGCCCGCACCCGGCGCGGCATTACTCGCGGCCTTGCGGGAAGACATGGATGGGCGTTTGCCGGTGATTGCCGAAGATCTTGGGGTGATCACCGAGGATGTGACGCAATTACGCAAGGATTTCGGCTTGCCAGGAATGAAGATTCTGCAATTTGCATTCGATAGCGATGACGAAAATCCCTATCTCCCAGCGAATCATGAGCTCGACTCGGTTGTCTGCACGGGGACACATGACAATGACACCACGTTGGGATGGTGGTTGGGTCTGGATGCATCTGCACAGGTTCGTGTTCGGGAAGTCCTGCACGAACTGGGTCTGTCGGATGAGGAGCGGATGCCGGATGCGCTGATCCGGGCAGCCTATATGTCCATCGCCCAGTTGGTGGTGATACCCATTGCCGATTGGCTGGGCTGCGATTCTTCGGGGCGGATCAACACACCGGGGACGGCCACGGGCAACTGGACTTGGCAGTTCTCGTCATCCGATCTCACCGATGATCTGGCGGTGCGTATGGCCGCGCTCGCCGAGGAAAACCGCCGCTAGACCCGGCGCATCACACAACCTTTGGGTGGTGGCCGGCTTGTTGCTTCGACGGCGGCAATACACCCACTGTGCCCGCATCGCTCTGACGGTCACCCGTTGGGTCGCCACCCGAATCTAACCGGTGTTGCGCATCCCTGCCGCAATGGCATTGATCGAACGCAGGAGCGAAGGCAACCACTTCTGACGATCCGCTTCCGGCTCGCTTTCATCCCGATACCGACGCAACAGAACAATCTGAATGTGGTTCAGTACATCCAGGTACGGATTTCGGCGCATCATGGAGGTGCCGATGTATTCGTCGATTTCTACGAGTGATTCCGCTTCCGCGACCTTGAGCAATTCATCCAGCGTGCGGAAATATTCCTCGCGAATCATGCCATACACGACGCGGGCCTGTTCCTGATCGGTCACGAGGCTGGCATATTCACCGGCAATCGTCATTTCGCCCTTGGTCAGGGAGAGCTGGGTATTACGGAGCATGCTGTGAAAGAACGGCCAGTGTTTGAACAGCTGGTTCAACATTTCCGGCTGATCACCGTGATTGGTACGCCAGGCCTGCAAGGCCGAACCGATTCCGTACCAGGCGGGTAGCGTGTGCCGGGATTCCGACCAGCCGAATACCCAGGGAATGGCGCGGACGGATGCCTTGGAAAGATCGCCAACCTTGCGGGACGCCGGGCGCGAACCAATGTTCAGCAGGCCCAGTTCCCTGACCGGGGTGGCTTCGAAGAAGTAGTTGAAGAAGAAGGGTGTCTCGTCGGTGAGCTTGCGGTAGGCCTGTTCACCGTACTGGGCGAGTTCCGCGACCACTTGCTCGTGCTCTGCCGGGGCCGGCTCGGTGGGCAAGACCAGATGTGCGGAAGCCTTCATCAGTCCCGTGGCGCCCATGGTGATTTCGTAGATCGCGGTCTCGGTATTGCTGTACTTGGACGAGAGTACTTCGCCCTGTTCCGTGAATTTGATCTGGCCTTCCACGGTGCCGGAGGGCAGCGACAGAATCGACTCATGTGTCGGACCACCCCCACGTGCCACGGTGCCGCCCCGACCATGGAACAGGCGGCATTCGATGCCATTTTTCTGGGTAATGCTCAACACCCGTTTCTGGGCGTTGTACAGACTCCAGATCGAGGCGAGCGAGCCACCATCCTTGCAGGAGTCCGAATAACCGAGCATGGCTTCCTGCAGATCACCGGAGACGCGTAACAGTTCCCGGTAGACGGGGTTGTCGAACAGCGTGCCGAGTACGTCTTCAATCTGTTGGAGATCTTCGATGGTTTCGAACAGCGGTGAAATCTGAATGTCGCAGAACCATTGATTCTTGTGCTTGCCGACCAGGCCAGCCAATTGGGCCAGGAACATGACTTCCATGACATGACTGGCATCGTGGGTCATGGAGATGACATAGGTGCCGAAACAGTCGCGACTGATACTGTCGGTCAGTTCGCGCTTAGTGTTGAATACGGTCAGCGTTTCCGCTGCTTCTTCCGGCAGGGCAGCCATGTCGATGGCCTTGTGTCTGCCCTTGCTGATGAGGCTGGTCAGGGTCGCCATCCGTTCGGTTTCGTTTTGAGACTCGTAGTCGATCTTGGGCTGGATCTGCTTGAGGATTTCGATCACGGTCCGAGTGTGCCGGGTGGATTCCTGCCGAATATCCAGTTGGAATAGGTGCCAACCGAAGGTCTCGGCCAGACGGATGACATCCTTGATGTCGCCGTCGGCCAGAAGCTGGTCGCCGGTGGCAATCAGGGTGTCGCGAATCCGGTACAGATCGGCCAGGAACTGATCCTTGTTGGCATAGGCTTCCGGTGCCAGCGGGATCGGGGCCTTGTTGAGTTGCGCGCGCACATAGGCAAGGTTGTGCTGCAGGCGTTGGGCGATGATCCTGAGCTTGAGGCGATAGGGCTCTTCGGTAAAAAAGGTATCCCCGGAATTTTCCGGAGCGCCCAGTTTTAGATCCAGGGCATCCTGTTCGAGTCCCAGGGCTGCCATGTTGATTTCCGGGCACAGGCGACTCGAATGGGTCAGCACTCGGTCCATGGCGGAGAGCCGCTCCAGGTATTCTTCCAGAATGGTTTGTGTGGCCGAGCACACTGCAAAGGTGGTGACTTCGTGCGTGACATAGGGGTTGCCATCTCGGTCGCCGCCGATCCATGAACCGAATCGGAACATGCTTGGAACGGTCACCGGGGTTTGTGGGTGTTTTTCGTTGAAGTTGACGTCCACGGCGCGTTCGAGATACCGATAGGCCAGGGGGACGGCATCGAAAATCGAGGTGCGGAAATAGTAGAGGCCCAGACGGATTTCGTCATGTACCTCTGGTCGCGTGGTACGTACTTCATTCGTCTTGAGCAGCGAGAGAATCACGGCTTTGACCTGAAGGTGGATCCGATCGCGCTCGATGCCGAGCACATCGGGACGATCCATTTCCGCGCACAACAGGAATATTCTGCGCTGAAGATCCATCACGGTCCGGCGTTTAGCTTCCGTGGGGTGTGCGGTAAACACGGGCATGTAGATCAATCGATCCAGCAGGGTCTGCAACTGCTCCGGTGTCATCTTCTGTTTCGAAAATTCGCGCATGGTGTCGTAAAACGACCCGGGCCACAGGCGCAAGCCCAGACGCACCTGCTTGCGACGGCATTGGTGCATGTAGTCTTCTTCAGCAATATTGACCAGGCTGAAATACAGACCGTAGGCACGCACGACAAAGTTCAGGGTGTCCGGATCCAGTGTGCGGATCAGGGTCATCAATCGCGCATGAAGTTTGGGATTATGTTTTTGCCGTAACCGGATGAAGCCGCGCCGCAGGGTTTCAACCGTATCGAAGATATGCTCGCCCGTCTGTTCTTTCAGTACCTCGCCCAACAAGTTACCAAACAGGCGAACCCGGGCACGGAGGATTTTATCGTTATTTTTGGCTTGTTTTTTCATGACGGCACTCAAAATAAGAACAGGCGATGATTCGGGGCATTGGTTCGTGCTTAAAATCTCGCCAGTGGCGCTAGGATGACGGGGTTTGTCATCAAGCGGTAGGCTTTTGTGCCCCAGTATAACGGTTCAGACGTCCTTTCTGGCAGTGTTTTGACACCGTAAGGCCAAGAAATTGAATCAGGTATGCAAATAGTTCTGCACAACGTGTGGTTTCGATTAATCTCTAATATGACGACATTGAAAAATGTTTAACCCCGTTGAATCTATGGTTGGGAACTTTGGGTGCGTCCTTGTCACCGGACTCGGGGTGTAAAGCGTTTGATGCAAAGAGCCCTCGGCCTGGTGTCGTTTTGCGCTGAATTTTGTCTGCCGTACCAGTCAATCAAGGAGTCACTTATGCAATTGGGTATCTATGGTTTGGGCCGCATGGGGGCCAATATGGCGCGGCGGCTGTCACGAGGCGGGATTGACGTGGTGGCGCACAACCGAAGTGCGGGGCCGATCGATGAACTGGTGGGCGAGGAGTCCCATATCACGGCGGCCTATAACATCGAGCAGTTCATTGCCGCCTTGCCGGTGCCGCGTATCGTTTGGTTGATGCTGCCCGCCGGGGATATTACCGGTGAGGCGATCGAACAGATTCTGCCGATGTTGTCTTCCGGGGATCTGTTGATTGATGGGGGTAACAGTTTTTATCAGGACACCATGGCCCGGGCCGCCAAGGTGCAGCAATCCGATGTCCACTACATGGATGTCGGGACCTCGGGTGGTGTCTGGGGGCTGAAAAACGGTTACAGCCTGATGGTCGGTGGCTCGAAGGAAGCTTTTGCCCTGATTGAACCGGCGATCCGGGTGCTGGCGCCATCTGCTGATCACGGCTGGGGACACGTCGGGCCGGTAGGCTCCGGTCACTACGTCAAGATGGTTCACAACGGGATCGAGTACGGCATGATGCAGGCGCTCGCCGAAGGGTTGGCCGTACTACGAGCCAAGAAGGAATTTGATCTCGATCTGGCGCAGATCACCGAGTTGTGGCGCGATGGTTCCGTCGTGCAAAGCTGGTTGTTGGACTTGACCGCCGAGGCGCTGGCAGCACAAGGCCAGGGTCTGGAGCACATCGCCCCGGTGGTCGCAGATTCTGGGGAAGGGCGCTGGACGGCCAAGGAGGCGATCGATCTTGGCGTGTCGGCCCCCGTCATGACCCTGGCGTTGCAGATGCGTTTTGCCAGCCAGGATACCGAGGGGTACGGAAATCGTTTGTTGTCTTTGATGCGCAATGCCTTCGGTGGCCATGCCATTACGCGGAAGTGATTGGTCGTAAGCTGATTTGGTATCGCTATACCGTCCCCTCAGGTTGGGTGCGGACACAAGGAGTTTGAAGAATGTCTCAAGCCAAGACTTCGGCAAAACACAGCCCATCCCGTCATGAAGCGGTAACCATCGTTATTTTTGGCGCCACGGGCAATCTGGCGCACAAGAAACTGATTCCGGCGCTGTATCAGCTGGAACAGGCCAGTGAGCTTGCCGCGGGTACCCGAATCATCGGTTTTGGGCGACGGGATTGGACGGATGAGCATTGGCGCGATGAAGTGCATGTCCTGCTCAGTGACGACGAACAGGCCGATAATCCGGTGCTTGATCGTTTGCTGCAGCGGCTATTTTTTCAGAATGGCGATTATGAGACCCCGCAATCGTTTAACGCTCTGTCCGATCGGCTCGCCACGGCGGAGTTTCCGGACGGCGTGATGTTCTATTTCGCCGTCCCGCCCGAAGCCTTCGGTCCGATTTGTCAGCATCTGGCGGCTGCGAATCTTGTGGATCAGTCGCGGGGATGCCGTCGTCTCGTGATCGAAAAACCCTTTGGGCACGATATAGAAAGCGCGCATGCGCTCGATTCCCTGTTGCATCGGCACTTTTCCGAGCAGCAGATTTACCGGATCGATCACTATCTTGGGAAGGGGACGGTACAGAACATCATGGTGATGCGCTTTGCCAATCTGTTGCTCGAGCCGCTCTGGAATCGCAATTACATCGATCATATCCAGATTTCCCACGCCGAAACGCTGGGTATCGGCTCTCGAGCCGGCTATTACGAATCGGCAGGCGCTTTGAGAGATATGGTTCAGAGCCATCTGATGCAGATGCTGGCCCTGATCGCCATGGAGCCGCCGCCATCCATGGATGCCGAGGCGGTTCGGGATGAAAAGGTCAAGGTGCTGCGCAGTATCCGCCCGATACCGCATCGGGCCGTTCACGCCCAGTCCTTCCGCGCGCAATATCAGCGCGGCGTGGTGTGTGGGGAAAATGAGATCGGCTATCTCGATGAAGTGGGCGTTGCCGACGATTCGATTACCGAGACCTATGCCGCCGTGAAGCTGTATATCGATAACTGGCGCTGGCGCGGTGTGCCGTTTTATTTGCGCACGGGCAAGCGCATGTCGCAAACCCATTCGCAGATCTCGGTCCGGTTTCGGGATCCGCCCCAGCAGCTGTTTCGTGAAACCGCGATTACGAAAACCGAACCCAACTGGTTGCTGATCGGGATTCAGCCGCAGGAGAATGTGCGTTTCGAGTTGCAGATCAAGACCGACGGCCTGGAAATGCGTACCCGGACGGTACAGATGGACGCTAGTTATACGACGCCGGAACGGGTCAAACTGGATGCCTACGCCGCACTTTTGCTCGATGTGATGCGAGGTGATCAAACCCTGTTTCTACGCTACGATGAAGTGGCTTGGGCCTGGCGGGTCGTGGATCCGATTCTGAAGACCTGGTCGATCGAGCGGGACTACATCCACAGCTATCCAGCCGGCAGTTGGGGGCCCGCTGAGGCGGATCGGCTCTTTGATGACGACAGTCACCAGTGGCGAAATGATATGAGTATTTCGTAGACAACCCTGAATCGTCCGGGTCGGCTTAGCGTTTTGGCAGCAATCACACACAGCACACAGGGAGTCGTTTTCATGAGCCCATTGATTCAATCCGCGGCCTGGCGGGCCCTGGAGAGCCACGCCCAGACCCAGAAACGGGTTCATTTGGCCGATTTGTTCAACGGCGATCCAGAAGAGCGTGCGCAGGCATTTACCAGTTCGGTTGCCGGCTTGCACGTGGATTACAGCAAACAGCGCATCACGCCGGAAACACTGAAACTGCTCCGACAGTTGGCAAAAGAACAAGATGTATTGGCCCGGCGCGATGCCATGTTCGAGGGGGCGCGAATCAACACCACGGAAAATCGGTCGGTATTACATGTGGCGCTGCGCAATCGGGGCAATCGCCCCATCCTTGTCGATGGCAAGGATGTGATGCCGGACATCAACGATGTCCTGAGACGGATGCGCCGATTTACCGACTCGGTTCACGAGGGACGTTGGCTGGGTTATAGCGGGGAGCGGATCACCGATGTGGTCAATATCGGGATCGGCGGTTCAGACCTCGGACCCCGCATGATTTGCGATGCGTTGGCATCACATGCCCAGTACGACATGCGTGCGCATTTCATTGCCAATATCGCACCCAGCGACATCGCTAATCTGTTGAAGACGCTTGATCCGGCCCGTACTTTGTTTGTGGTGGCATCCAAGACCTTCACCACGCAGGAAACCCTGTCCAATGCCCATACGGCTCGACGCTGGTTTGTCGATCATGCCGGTTCGGCCGACGGGGTGGCGAAGCATTTCGTTGCGGTGTCTACCAATCGGACCGAAGTGGAGGCTTTTGGTATCGATGCAGAAAACATGTTCGGCTTCTGGGACTGGGTGGGTGGGCGCTATTCGCTGTGGTCGGCCATCGGTCTGCCCATCGCGCTGTATATCGGCATGGATGGTTTCGAGCGTCTTCTGGAAGGTGCCCATGCCATGGATGAGCATTTTCGAACTGCACCCGTCGAAGATAATCTTCCGCTAACCCTGGGCCTTGTCGATGTCTGGAACAGCAGCTTTCTGGGTGCGGAAACCCTCGCGGTGTTGCCATATGGCACTCGTTTGGGCCGTTTGCCCGCGTATCTGCAGCAGGCAAGTATGGAGTCCAACGGTAAATCGGTCGATCTGGATGGTCATCGCGTGGATTATGCGACCGGGCCCATCGTTTGGGGTGGCGCGGGCACGAATGGCCAGCATGCGTTTTATCAGTTGCTGCATCAGGGCACACGACTGATTCCCAGTGACTTTATTGCTGCGATTCGTACCCATACGCCCATCGGCGATCAGCAGGCCATGCTGCTGGCCAATCTGCTGGCCCAGACACGTGCGTTGATGTTGGGAAAGTCGCTGGAGACCGTGAAGCAGGAAATGCAGGCGTCAGGTGCTGATGCGGATACAATTGCGCGCATCGCGCCGCATCGTGTCTGTCTGGGCAATCAGCCGAGCACGACGATTCTTTTCCCGCAAATGACACCAGAGGCCGTTGGGGCACTGGTCGCTCTATATGAGCATCGAATCTTTGTTGCCGGGGCTATCTGGCACATCGACTCCTACGATCAGTGGGGTGTCGAGCTCGGCAAGCAGATGGCGGGCGAGCTTCTGCCCGCCGTGGGACATGCCGCGCCTGGCACCTTCGATGCGTCCACCGAAGCCCTGCTGCACACCATTCATCAGCACTGGGTCTAGTTTTTACTCTGTATCGTATGGATTTTTCTTGAATATTCTTTTTATCGATTCGGCGACCGAAGCTTGCACGGCCGCCCTCTGGTGTCGTGGCGAAATTGTTTCGGATTTTGAGATGACACCGCGTGGCCATGCCCAACGATTGTTACCGATGGCGGAGCAGCTGATGGCCGAGGCCGGCATTCGGTACTCCGAGCTGGATCTGATCGGTTTTGGCCGTGGCCCGGGTTCCTTTACCGGGGTCCGCATTGCCACCGCTTGTGCTCAAGGGATTGCCTTGGGACTAGATGTGCCGATGGTCGGGGTTTCGTCTTTGGCGACGCTGGCGCAGGGACAAGTGAGCAGACTGATCGAGCTTGGCGTCGTGGGGCCGATTCATGCGGCGATCGATGCGCGCATGGGTGAGGTTTACTATGCCGCATTCCTGTCGGGTGATGAGGGGCTAGTTGTTTCAGTCGGGCCGGAACAGGTGATTGCGCCCGAGGTACTTTTGGAGCGGTCAGATTGGTCCGGGGGATTGGCGACGGGGACAGGGTTTGGTCGATATCCGGCGTTGACGCAATGGGGCGAATGGGCCGCTATCGTACCGGAGGCACTACCGCATGCGCGTGATGCGATTCTGCTGGCGGCTGCAGTCCCTCGCACGGAGTGGATCGATCCGGCCGACGCCGCGCCAATCTATCTGCGCGACAATGTTGCCGCGGTACGAGGTTGAACTCAGCTCAGGAAGCCTGAGGTTCAATCAGATGAAGCCGCCAGCTCTGAGTCCGCGAGTCTTTTTCATTTTTCGCCCGGTATAGAGCCCTGTCGGCCATTCGCATCAGTTCATCGGCTTTGCTGATCTCGGGATAAAGCGCGATCCCGATACTGGCATGCACTTGCACCGTGATGTCGTTGTCCAGCGTAAAGGGTTGGGCAATTTCATTGGATATGCGTGCCATGATGATGTTCAGCGTGCTGATTTCCTGAAACCCTTCAATGATCAGGACGAATTCGTCGCCGCCCAGACGTGCGAGAAATTCGTCCTGTCGCAAGACGCCGGATAATCTTTTGGACAGCGCATGCAATAAAAGATCGCCCGTTTCGTGCCCGTATTGGTCATTGACGGGCTTGAATTCATCCAGATCGATCACGCATACGGCTAACCGGGATTGGTTTCGTTGGGCTCGTGTCAGGGTGAACTCAAGATAGGTTTCCAGTGCGGCCCGGTTGGGCAGGTTGGTGAGCGAGTCACTCAGCGCCCGACGATTCAATCGTCGATTCGCCCGCAGCAGCCAGACACGATTTCTGAGCATTTCCCGTTGAATGCGGACGTAATGGTAGAAGATCACGCCGAAAATTAGCGTGACGGCAACCAGATTGTTCAGCTTTGATATGTAGAGGCCGACAGTGAACAGCTTGCCACCCAGTACGAACAGGATGATATCGACCAATACGGCCGAGGCGACGACGGTCGTCCAGATTGTGAGTACGGTTTTGCGTGGGTTCTTGACCAAAATCACCCAGGCGACCGAGAGCAGAAGTAGTTGTACGCCGTTGGCCCATAAACTGGGCGCGGTTGTGTAGTCGGTTTTGAAAATGATTGGCGGCAAGTCGAAAGGATGATCGATCAAGTAGATGGCCAGCAGTGCCAGCACACCGGTTAGGATTCCGATCCCGTATTTTACCCGCGTCAAAAAGTGCCTACGCGCGAATGGGGCCTCGGGTTTGAAGGACAGAACGGCATACGCCAGGATGCTGACGACAAAGATAGCGTGCCAGATCCGAAATACCCATAACTGGGTGTCTATATCGTGCACCAGAAGAATATTGAATGTGACGACCAGACCGCCCGCAAGATAACCGAGTGACAGCACGAATACGGCATCGTTGCGTAGAATCATGGCCTGCGTGAGCAGCAGAATGCCTGTCGTAATCTGTGCAAAAGCGGAAATGCCGGCCATTGAGAAAATGACATTGGAAACAGGCCACTGTATTTGAGAGAACGGCGCAACCGCCAGACAGCAGAGAAACAGGAAAATGGTGACGTAACGGCTTGTCTGCGTTTCGACGTTTGATGGCCGAGCGTCAAGCAAATTGCTGTTTGTGGCTAATATTGACGAGTTAGTCATGGCCCAAGTTTTTCTTTGTTTTTTGTGTGAAGGCACACTTATTTCCTTGAAGCACGTTGCTCAGTATTCCTATCGCGTCTGCTGATTGAAACGCGTTTGGATCTGGCTTTAACCATAGCAAAATGCCCCGACATTCACTATCGGTTTTCACTGTGAAATGGCGATATGTGGCGATTTTGATGTTTGGTTCCCGGTTGTTCTCGCATCCTCCAGTTTCTCGGTGTGCACCTGTCGACAAGAATGATCCCGGCGATCTCCGAAGCAGTTGTGCCATCAACGTATCCAATCATCGGGTAGGGGGTCCGTGTCATTCTCGTCATTCGCGCCGCGCGTGCCGTATTGCCACCATTGTTGTCGGGTTCCTTTATGCATTTTGATCTCGTATAGCGCGGCATCGGCTGCACGAAGCAGGGTATTGCTGTCAGAACCATCCGATGGGAACAAGGCGACCCCGGTACTCATCCCCACTTCCGCCCATTGGTTCGGTCCGATCTCGAAGGGGGTTTCAACCGCCTCATGCAAACGTTGCAGCACATGGGTGATCTGGGATTCGGGATCGCTTGGATCGATGGGTTCGATGACGATGACGAATTCATCGCCACCAAGGCGCGCCAGCATGTCGTGTTCCCGAAGATGCGTCTGTAACCGCAGTGCCAGTTGCCTTAGTAGGGTGTCACCGGCTTCATGTCCCCAGGTGTCGTTGACGGGTTTGAAATCGTCAAGATCGATCATGCCCACGGCCAGCATCTGCCCCGCACGTGTCATGGCGCCGATGCGTTGGTGGAGATGTTGTTCAAGCGCTCGCCGGTTGGGTAGTTTGGTAAGTTCGTCATGCAGGGAGAGGTGAAGCAATCGATCATTGAGTTGGCGCAGCGCGCTAATGTCGCGCAGGACCATGACGTAATGCGAAATTGCTGAGGAATCGTCTCGGATCGGTGTGATTGTCAGCAGGCTCCAGAACGGATTTCCTTCTTTGCGGTGGATGGGAACCTGCCCCTGAAAAGTATCGCCCTCTGCCAATGCCTTCAGAATCTGCGCAGGAGATTCCGGGGTAGGGGATTGGGTGAGAAACCGGCTGATGGTTTGCCCCTGAACGTCCGACAAGCTAAAACCGGTTTGGCTGCTGAAAGCTTCGTTGACATAGATGATCTGCTGTTGGTGATCCGTCAGTGCCACACCCTCTTGAACCGCAGCCAGCGCGGAAGCAAGCAACAACTGTTTGTTCAGTGCGAGCTGGTGCTCGGTGACGTCAATGACGATCCATGTTTCATCAAACCTGCCCTCTGGGAAAGGTTTTCCCGTCAGGCTGAACCATCGGATCGAACCATCCTGACGTCGAAATTGTGCCTCGAATTTGACCTGCCCGCCCTCGTCGAAATGGGCTTGAGCCTGCTTGAGAAACTGATCCTGATCAGCCGGATTGATAAAATAATCCACCAATTGATGGCCAATGATTTCGTCGGAATCCGATGCGCCGATCAATTCGACCAGCCGTTGATTGGCAAAGTAGATCACTTTATCTCGAATCAGCAGAATGCCCGCCGATGCATTGTCCAGAATCGCCTGATTGAGCGCGGAGCTGTGCCGTTCGCGGAGTAGTAGATCCAGTCGATCCAGCCCACGGGAAAGATCGTCGGCCAGATCTTCCAGCAGTACGTTCAGCTCGTCGAAGGACTCCGGTGTGTGGTGATGGATCGCCAGAATGGCCCAGATTGCCCCTTGACGCCTGATCGGCAGACAGGCCACTGCGCAGTGATCGAGTGACTGTGATTTTCTTTGGAGGTCGTCATCAAGCGGGGGCGTCGCCACGGGGGCCAAAAAGAAAGGACGTTCTGCCGTCCAGGCGCGTCGGGCGGATTCGTGTCCCGGAGGCCGGCCACCGAGTACGTCGGCGGGGCCTGTGGCAGCGATGATATTGAAGTCCCCGGACTCCCCGGGGCGGCCAATCCAGAGAAGATCGAGCTTTCCATAGGCTACCCCAAAATCACAGACGGACTGGAGTAACTCGGTTTCCCGCTCGCTGGTGGCAATGATCTGATTGATCTCGGCAAACATGCGATTGAAGTCGGACAGGCATTGCAAGCGCCGATTCGCCTGCTCACGGGCGCGGAGCAATTTAAGTGCAGCCGAGGAAATCGCGGTCAGCAGCACCAGCATGAAGATTTCCATCAGCCAGCGTTGCTGGGCAGATTGCCAATACCTGTCGAGCACCATGTTCTTCGGCCAACTCGTATGAATGACGAAGGGAAAAACTCCGATCTTCGTGGACACGCTGGATTGGGGCAGGATCTCTGTGTTGAGATTAATCTTTCCTTCGCGCCACTGCCCCATAATTTGATTCGTGCGAGTGTCGATGATCGTGAATGTCCACGGGAGTTCTGGGGTGTATTCGAGCAGTTTGTCCACTCGGTAGGGCGTGCCAATGAAAAAAACCGTCTTGCCCTTGTCATCCTTGATTTGATAGCGCATGGGCAGTATATGGCCGTGATAACGCTCGGCATGCAGTGCGTGGCCCAGAAAACAGAGGGGGCGAGTCGCAATCGGTGTGAACTCAATGATGGCCACTATCGGGGCCGGGCTACGCGTATAAGTCGACCAAAGGATGCGTTTGGCATCTGCTGAAAACAGGTTTACTGCGAAGAGGTGCGGGTGGAGGGTGATGAACCGCATCATGGACCCTTCATTCGGCGTGCCTTTGGTGTTGATCAGGGATGCCGCAAATTCGAGTTCGGTAAATTGTTGACCGAGTTTGGCTTGGATACTATTGGCGTAGGCGGTGGCCGATTGCTCGGCGCTGAGCGTGGTTTCGCGGGCGGATTGACGGTATTCCAGTACTTCAGAGGTAATGACCCAGACAATCATGATTGCCACGGGCGCATTGAAGAGCCAGAACCACCGGCCGGATTTATAGTTCGCCGTTAAGAACCGACTCTTTCGAATGCCAATTTTGGGGGTCATCGAATGTCATCGGCTGATTTTGTTGGCAAGTTAGTAGATTCTAATTTATTCATATTGCAGTGTTTTTCTTATTTTTTTATTCCTGAGACTCTACTGGAAGCTTTGCGGAAAGGAAACCTGTTGACGCATCTCAAATAGGGGGTTTTTTGCGTTCATCGATACAGGAGCACCAAACGATCTGTTTTCTGCGGAGGGGTGGGTTAGACTTTAAGAAAACCTATGATGAACGCTGTCGCTGCCGAGATTGGTTTTTGAGGGATGAGATGCGCGGCGTGGTGCTCAGTGGATGGTTCTTCCCTTCACAAGCGCCGCCACACGGCAGATTGCCCTTAAAATGTCCCATGCGGGTTGAAGCCCAACCGCCCGGCTCGGCGCAATTGGCCTTGGTAGCGCAGGCCACCGGCGCCCGATTGCCTCTGCCTCGATTCGCGCCCCTGGGGGTTTGCCAATTCGGTGGGGCTTCGCGCGGTGTGCGAGGGCGTCGATCAGAGGTTCCTTAGGACTATTAACCCTACATCCGAATCGAGTAATTGAATCCATGACCGAACATGCCCACCATCCCGCATTTTCCTTTATCCGCTCGCAGCCCATTGCGGCGTTGAACCTCACCGTGGATGAATACCGGCACGATGCCACGGGTGCGCGTCACTACCATCTGGCGAGTGAAGATGATCAAAACGTATTTTTGGTCGGTTTGCGTACCGTGCCGGAGGATTCCACCGGCGTGGCGCATATTCTGGAACATACCGTGTTGTGCGGCTCCGAGCGGTTTCCGGTGCGGGATCCGTTTTTCATGATGATTCGGCGCTCGCTGAATACCTTCATGAATGCCTTTACGGCCAGCGATTGGACGGCGTACCCGTTTGCCTCCCTCAATGTGAAGGACTTCTACAACCTGCTGGATGTCTATTTGGATGCGGTGTTCTTCTCGCGGATCGACGAACGGGATTTCCGGCAGGAAGGCCATCGGGTCGAATTCGAGACGATGGACGATCCGAGCACGCCGCTGACCTTCAAGGGTGTGGTGTTCAACGAGATGAAGGGCGCGATGAGCAGCCCCTCATCCGTGCTGTGGCAGACCTTGACCTCGGAGCTGTTCCCGACCACCACCTACCACTTCAATTCCGGTGGCGAACCGGTCGATATTCCGAACCTCACTTACGCACAGCTAAAGGCGTTCTATCAGCGCTTTTATCATCCGTCGAATGCGGTGTTCATGACCTACGGCAATCTGCCTGTCCAGGATCTGCAGACGCAATTCGAAGAGAAGGCCCTGTCACGTTTCACCCGGATCGATCCGCGTTCGGCTGTGCCGTTGGAAAAACCCATGGCGGCCCCGCTGGCCATCGAATCGACGTATGCGCTGGACGAAGACGATGCCTGCGAAAAAACCCATGTGGTCCTTGGCTGGCTGCTGGGGGAAAGCACCGATCTGGATGCGGCCCTGGAAGCCCAGGTTCTGGAAGGCGTGTTGCTTGAAAACAGTGCCTCGCCGCTGTTGCGTGCCTTGGAAACCACCGAATTGGGCGGTTCGCCATCACCCATTCTGGGGCTGGAGGATTCCCAGCGGCAGATGGTGTTCGTGGCCGGTGTTGAAGGTGCCGAACCGGATCGCGCCGACGCGGTCGAAGCACTCGTGCTGGATACCCTGCGGTCGATTGCCGAGCAGGGCGTGCCTGCCGAGATGATCGAATCGGTCCTGCACCAGATCGAGCTCTCACAACGTGAAGTGACGGGGGATGGCTTTCCGTATGGTTTGCAACTGATTCTGCACGGTCTGCCGGCAGCGATTCATGATGGCGACCCGATTGCGGTACTGGATCTTGAGCCTGCGTTGGCGCGTCTACGGACCAAGGCGGAAAATCCGCAATTCATTCCCGATCTCATCCGAAAACTGCTGCTGGGCAACACTCATCGGGTTCGGGTCGTGCTCAAGCCGGATACCGGCCTGTCTGCCGTCAAGCAGGCAGCGGAAGAGGCACGACTCTCCGAGATGAAGGCGGCGTTGACCGAGGGCGAAAAGGCAGTCATCGTCGCTCAGGCCAAGGCCTTGGCAGCGCACCAGGCCGAAGTTGACGACATCAGCATTCTGCCGACGGTCACCCGTGCGGATATTCCCGATCATATCGATTCGCCCGTACCCGATCGGTCCCTGGCGCAACCCGTGGCGCAAACCTGGTACAACCGCAGCACCAACGGGTTGGCCTATTTACAGGTTGCGCTGGATCTGCCGCATCTGAGCCACGATGAGCTGGACCTGCTGCCAATCTACAGCGGCGTGATGACCGAATTGGGGGCGGGGGATCGGGACTACCTGCAGATGGCGGAGGCTGTCAGTGCGCGAACCGGTGGATTCAGTGCCCGCTCGTCCATCCGTCCCGCGCTCGATGATGTCGAGCAGTTATCGTCCTATTTCATACTCGGTGGCAAGGCACTGGTTCGACATGCTGATGATTTGGTCGACTTGTTTCACACGGTTCTGGACGATGCCCGATTTGATGAAACCGCGCGAATTCGCGATCTCATCAGTCAGATCCGCTTCCGTAGCGAGCAGGGGATTGCCGGTTCAGGACATGTTCATGCCATGAATCTGGCCTCCAGCGGCATGTCTGCCCGGGCGGCACTCACGCATCTGTCCGGCGGCGCGGCCGGTGTTCGGCGCATCAAGGCCATGGATGATGCGCTGGATGCACCCAAGGCTCAGGCCGATGTCGCTGAACGGCTGGCGCGCCTGCATGCCAAGATCAAGGGTGGCCTGCGTCGATACAACATCATCGCCGAACAGCGCCATTTTGACGAGATAGCCCAGCCACTGGCGAAGCGGATGCATCACGGGGCTGCCGTTCAACCCTTCACGTTGACGCCGGTGCATCACCCCGTGCGTGAAGCCTGGTTGGGCAACTTGGCCGTGAACTACTGCGCGAAGGCGCACGTTGCCGTTCCACCGCTGCATGAAGACGCCGCCGCACTGTCCGTGCTGGGTGGGTTCCTGCGCAATGGATTTCTGCATCGCATGATTCGCGAGCAGGGCGGCGCCTATGGCGGTGGGGCGGGTTACGATGCCGAATCGGCCAGCTTCCGGTTCTATTCCTACCGGGACCCGCGTCTGACCGAAACGCTGAACGATTTCGATCGCGCCATCGATTGGCTGCTCAATACCCAACACGAAGGCCGCACAGTCGACGAAGCCATCTTTGGCGTGATTTCCTCCATCGACAAACCGGGTTCCCCGGCCGGTGAGGCGAAAAAGGCCTTTTTCGATCAGTTGCACGGACGTACGCCGGAGCAATTGCGTCTGATGCGGGCGCGCGTTCTGTCGGTCACTGAGGCTGACCTCAAGCGGGTCGGCGAGCGATACCTCAAGCCGGGCACCGCATCGATTGGCGTGTTGGCTGGCCCGACGCGCGAAGAGGAGCTCGTGGGTCTGGGGCTGCATATCGAACGGATCTAGATTTTATTTTGTTCCGTGGATCGTCGTGGATTTGACCGACGATCCAGATCAATCCAGTTCGGAAAAATCAACCCGCGTTCCCCTTGTCCCGAGGGAGCGCGGGTTTTTTAATCCCGCATGCTCTGTGGGTTTGCTGGTAAAATCGGTAATCGAGACAATAAGTACCGGCTGACAGAGGAGTATTGGGACATGCGCTGGATTGCATTGGCTGCGCTGGCCTTGACGGTTTATGTGATCTACAGGCTGGCGCCCATTCTGACGCCCTTTCTGGCAGGTATGGTTCTGGCCTATCTGTTCGATCCACTGGTTACCCGGCTGGCGGGCTGGAAGATCAATCGCAGTATTGGCACGACCCTGGTGTTTCTGGTGATTACCCTGGTCATGACACTGGCGTTGCTGGCCCTCGTGCCGGTCATCATCGATCAGACGATCAAGCTGATCAATGTCGTTCCCAAGCTGATGAGCAATATCCAGACGGAGTTGGTGCCCTATCTGAATCAACGCTTCGGATTGACCATCAATATTTCGAGCGTCAGTCAGTTGATGATCGGCCATGCCAAGGAAATCAGCTCCGTCTTGGCCACCAGTGCCGGAGTCATTCTGGGCAACGGTTCTGCCGTGATCCTGTCGTTCATGAATCTGGTCCTGATTCCGGTCGTCGGGTTTTACCTGTTGCGCGACTGGCCGACCATCATGCAGCGAATACGCAACCTCCTGCCGCGCCAACAGGAACCTCAGTGGGTGGAACTGGCCCAGGAATCCAACCTGATGATGGGCGCCTTTCTTCGTGGCCAGCTCTCGGTCATGCTGGCCAACGGAATCACTTATTCCATCGGCTTGACTCTGGTTGGGCTGGAAACCGGGGTGGTTATCGGCATGGCTGCGGGCATGCTGAGTTTCGTGCCTTATCTGGGCAATATCATCGGCATTTCCATGGCGTTGCTCGCCATGTATATCCAGACAGGCGATGTCACGCCCTTGATCTGGGTGTTACTGGTTTTCAGCATCGGGCAGACGCTGGAAAGTATCCTCTGGCAACCCCGCTTTGTGGGTGGCCGGATCGGCATGCACCCGGTGGCCGTGATCTTTGCGGTGATGGCGGGTGGCGCACTATTCGGTTTTTTCGGGGTGCTGCTTGCCTTGCCGGTGTCGGCCATCATGGTTGTTCTGGGGCGACACGGCCTGCAACGCTATCAGCGTAGCCGTTTCTACCAGGATGCCGATCTGTTGGCACTCAAGATTTCTTCGGACCTTAGCGATCCGAAGCAGCCTTGAGCGCAAAGGACGTGGGAAGCAAGTCGCGGGCGATCTTCAAGCAGCTGCCATTGGCGCTGGATCTGAGCCCGCCTCTGTCGCTGGAAGGATTCATCGGCAATGACAACCTGTTGCTGCGCGCTCTGATCACCCAGCAGATCCAGGGTGAGGGCGAGTTGCAGTTGTATGTGCATGGCCCGCAGGGCGTGGGCAAATCCCATCTGGCTCAGGCCGCATGTTTTCATGCCGGAGAGCGAGGCCGCCGTGCCGCGTACCTGCCGTTGGCTACCGCGTATGGTCAGCGGGCGTTATCCCAAATCTCGATCAACGAGATTGATCTGCTCGTGTTGGACGACGTCAACGTGGTGACCGGAGACCGGGGACTCGAGTTTGCGCTCTTTGATTTATTGAATCGGCTTCGTGAGCAAGAGGTGCCCGTGCTGCTCACTGCGGATCGCCCGCCCGCGCAACTACCTGTCGAACTGCCTGACCTGTCATCCCGCCTGAGCTGGGGGGTGACGATTTCGGTGTCGGAGCCCGGTGATGCGGAAAAAATCGAATTACTGACCGTTAAGGCCCATGAGCGTGGGTTGGTCATGCCGTTCGAGACGGCGGCCTATTTGCTGCAACGTTTGCCCCGGGATACCGGCCGCCTGCTTGCGGCCCTTGATGAGTTGGATCGGGCATCGTTGAGTGCGCAACGAAAATTGAGCCTGCCCTTTGTACGGTCGGTTCTGTTCGAGGCGTAATCCAGCCTGTTTAGCTGGTTCGCAGAATCCGCTGTTTGTCGCGTGACCAATCCCGATCCTTGAGGGTCGCGCGCTTGTCGTGTTCCTTCTTGCCTTGGGCCAGGGCGATTTCCAGTTTGGCGCGCCCATTTTTCCAGTACAGCGCCGTCGGCACCACGGTAAACCCCTTGCGCTCGACGGCGCCCACTATCTGGTCGATTTCGCGACGGTTGAGCAGGAGTTTGCGGATACGGCTGTTATCCGGCCGCACGTGACTGGAGGCTTGAAGCAAGGGACTGATCTGTCCGCCAATCATGAAGGCTTCGCCGTTCTTGAGCAGGATATGCGCATCGGTAAGTTGTGCCTTGCCCGCACGCAGTGACTTGACCTCCCAGCCTTCCAGCACGATGCCTGCCTCGTATCGATCGGTGAGGAAAAAATCGAACTTGGCCTTTTTATTGAGTGCAATCGTGCTTTGGCCGACGGCTTGGTTTTTCTTCGACATGTATCTTCCAGAGAGCAGTATTACTGTCTATTAGTTTGGCAGCTTTTGACGCCCGCCGCATTGCCGATTTCGTGGTCGGGCGAGCGACCATGCCGATGATTGAAGGTCGCTTGGCCATCTGGCGTGAAATTCTCCCCCCATTTGCAGTACTATCCTTGGTTCACCCTGTGCCGATTCCGGCCGGGCCCATGAGTGAAGATTTCAAGTTCGAACAGGTCATGACGAATATCAGCCGACAGATACAAGTGCCTTACAGCGCCCTGCAGATGTACGCATTGGTCAATGACGTGGCGTCGTACCCGGATTTTCTTCCCTGGTGCGATGCTGCCCGTGTCCTTAAGGTAAACGGCAACGAGATGGATGCCAGCATCACCTTGAAGGTGGGTGCACTGCGCAAGGCATTTTCCACGCGCAATGCCAACGAGCCGGGCAACCGGATTCAGGTCAGCCTGTTGAGTGGCCCTTTCAAGTCCCTGAATGGCTTTTGGTCCTTTCATGATCTCGAGACTGGTGGGTCCGTCGTGCGTCTGGAAATGTCGTTCGAGTTTGCCAATCGTCTGGTCGACATGGCGATAGGGCCGGTTTTCCGGGAAATCGTCCGTAATCTCGTGGGTGCCTTTCAGCAACGTGCAGTCGCCGTTTATGGCCCGGGAGATCGCAATGTCTGAGGATTCCGTATCGACCGATGCTGCCACGGCGCCGGCAACGACCATGCTCGTTGAAGTGGCTTATGCCCTGCCGGATCAGCAGATCATCCTGCCCGTTCAGGTGCCGCATGATGCGACTGCCGAGCAGGCGATTACGGCCAGCGGGGTTTTACGCCGGTTTCCCGAAATCGATCTCGGTCAACAGAAGATTGGTATCTTTTCGCGGATCGTTCCCCTGACGCAGCCCTTGCAGCCGCGCGATCGCGTGGAAATTTACCGGCCGCTGATTGCAGACCCGAAAGCGGCCCGACGAGAGCGGGCCGCGCAAAAGGGTTGAAACCTGTTCAGCCCATCGTATCGAGGATAGTCGCCGACTACAGGGTGCGGGGGATCTGCGAGGAGTGGTGCTGCAGGATGGGGCTTTCCTGGTCAAGATCGACGACATAACTGAAACGTGCCTCGAAATTCAGCAGCTCGTCATCCACCAGAAACTGCCAGCAATACAGGCCGCTGATGCCATAGGCCCGATTCTGAATTGGGATAATGGTGACGGTACTATCATGCAGGCCCAGGTGCAGTCCTGGTTTGACCTCCAGCGTTTCGAAGTAGTCGCGGATTCGCTCCGGAGTTTTGCGCATTCGGTTTGAAAAGGTTGGAATCAGAACAGCTTTTTCGTTGTACATGCCGATCAGGGCTTCGACATTACCTTCATTGACGGCCTGTACCCATTTCTGGATGAGTTCTTCGGGAGTCTGGATCATGCTGCTCACTTGATTTTCTAGATATGGGATCGATAGATAATCTAACAAATAATTTCGGGATTGTCCTGACCCAGCATCTAACCGGCCAGCGGGAGATGGATGCGCAGGCAGAGCCCCGGATGGTGATCGAACAATCGTATCGTACCGTGATGAGCCTTGATCGTCGCCAGAACCTGGGCCAGTCCGAGCCCGTTGCCGGGCTGGTTTCGGGTGGTATCCAGACGCACAAAACGTTGAAAGATATGATCGTGATGTTCTAAGGGCACACCGATTCCGGTATCGCAGATCTGGATCATTGCCAGGTCGTCCGTGACATGCGTCTTGACCGATATCGTGCCGCCCGGTGGGGTGTATTTGATCGAGTTGTCGAGAATGTTGCTCAGGGCTTGTGCCAGCAGATCCCGGTTGCCCCGAACCATCAGGGGCGTCGGGCAGTCAACGGTCAGGCGCAACCCCGCCTCCTCGGCGCTTGCCTCATACAACTCGCCGAGGCCGTTGCACAATGCGCTGATATCAAGCGGGCTGAAGGGCAGCCGTTGAATGCCCGCCTCGGCCTGCGAGATCGACAGAAGGGTGTTGAAGGTAGAGAGAACACTTTGCAGGTCGTCGATACTGTCATGCAGCAGTTGCTTGCAGGGCGCGGCATACTGCTGTTCCATCAGCGCGACCTCCAGACGGCTGCGCAATCGGTTGAGCGGACTGCGCAGATCGTGGGCGACATTGTCGGTGACTTCGCGCATGCCCTTGATCAGCGCATTGATCCGTTCCAGGGTGTTGTTCAGTTCAATGGCGATTTCGTCGAATTCATTACGGCGTTTGGCGTGAACGGGTAGGCGTTCGGTGAGATCGCCACTCGCGATCCGGCGCGCTGCCAGGCTGATCTGGTCGATTTGTTTCAGCGCCGCCCGCCCCATGATCATGCCACCAAACAACGCACTCAGGCTGATGAGGGTGAGCGCGAACAGAAACAGCGAACCGATATATTCGCTCAGGTCTTCTTCGTCCGCCAATTGCTGGCCGACCAGTATCCAGTTGCCGTTGGGCAGGGCTTGCACCTGAACCAGGACATCGAAATCGTCCTTGCGCTGACGCAGGTCGGGCGGAACTGACGAGTCGTGGATATCGAAATAGGCAACACCAGCCGTAAAGGGCACCCCCGCCGGCCAATGCAGCAAATTTCCCGCCAGCAGTTTCCCCTCATGATTCGCCAGTGCAATCACGCCCCCCCGACTGTGATCGAATTGCCGCAACTCCTGAACCCGTTCGATCAGGTCGCTCGAATGCGTGATCGCCTGGCCATCATCGGGCTCGAGCAGGGTAGCGAGGTCGGTTTGCAGGGTGTCGATCACGCGCTGGGTGAGATAACTCTGGGTCGAGTAGAACACCCCACCCAGGACCAGTGCGGTCAGCAGGCTGAAACCGGCCGCATACATCAGCGACAGGCGGAATACCGTGGTGCGGAACAGACGGGGCATGTGCATGAGTTCTGACGCTCTCGATCACTCTTCCTGCAGGACGCCCAAACGATATCCGGAGCCTCGTACCGTATGCAGGAGTGGCGTGGTGAAATCGCGGTCGATTTTTCGGCGCAGGCGCGAAATGTGGACTTCGATCACATTGGTTTGGGGGTCGAAGTGATAGTCCCAGACCTGTTCGAGCAGCATGGTACGGGTCACAACCTGATCGGCATGACGCATCAGATACTCCAGCAGGCGAAACTCCCGAGGTTGAAGCAGAATGCGCTGTCCGGCGCGCGTCACGCGGTGCTTGCTACGGTCGATTTCGAGATCGGCAACCGTCAGCGTGTCTGCACTGGCGGTGGGCTGAGCGCGGCGGGTGAGGGCATTGAGACGTGCCAGCAATTCGCCGAAGGCATAGGGTTTGACGAGATAATCATCCCCGCCGGCACGCAGGCCGTGGATGCGATCGTCCACCTCGCCCAGAGCAGAAAGAATCATGACCGGTGTATTCCGGCCCGTGGCCCGATAGGCGGCGACCAGCGCGAGGCCATCGAGCTTGGGCAGCATGCGGTCGATGATCAGCACGTCGTACTGGCCACTGATCGCCATGTGGAGGCCGGTTTCCCCGTCCTCGGCCACGTCGCATAGATGGCCGGATTCGGTTAACCCCTTGGTGAGGTAATGTGCCGCCCGTGTATCGTCTTCAACAATCAGGATTTTCATGGTCTCCATCTTACCGCGCGTCGAAGTGCCATTGGGTGACCATATGGTTAGTTTTGTGGTTGTGCGGGGTTGTCACACCGCATTTGGCGGTGTTGCGTGTATTCTGGCGCTCTGATCGTGAATCTGGGCTGAGTGAGCATGAATGAAAATCCGGTGAGTATCTCCTGTGTGGTGCCGGCCTATAACGAGGCCGCCAATCTACCGCGACTGATCGCGCAGTTGACCGAACAACTGTCCGTGTTGAGTCATGCCTGGGAAATCATCCTGATCGACGACGGCAGCACGGACCAGACTCGTCAGGTACTGGCCGATTATGAGACGCATCCGGGACTGGTGGTTCTGTATTTTTCCCGTAATTTCGGCAAGGAAGCGGCGCTGAGTGCCGGGCTGGATCGGGCTCGGGGCGATGTCTGCTTTTTTATGGATGCCGATCTGCAGCATCCGGTTGAGCTGATGCCACGTATGTTGCAGGCCTGGCGTGATGGCGCGCAGATGGTGTATCTCGTGCGGGAAAACCGGGATGACGAACCTTTCTGGAAGCGCTGGGGCTCGACGCTGCTCTATCGATTGATCAACTTTGGCTCACCGGTACAGGTGCCGGAGGATGCCAGCGATTTTCGCTTGCTGGATCAGCGGGTGGTTGCCGCTCTGCGCGCGCTGCCGGAACGCAACCGTTTCATGAAAGGGCTCTATGCCTGGGTTGGATTTCGGACCCTGGCACTGCCCTATACCCCCGCACCCCGCCTGCATGGCAAAAGCCATTTTTCAGGTCGCCGGCTCATGAATTTGGCCCTGACCGGTTTGACGGCCTTCTCGAACATGCCGCTGCGACTCTGGAGCGTGTTCGGCTTCGTGCTTGCGACCCTGGCAATCGGGTATGGCGCGTTTGTCACGCTGGCGTATTTCATCGATCAGCGGCCGGTGGCGGGATGGACGACCATCGTTGCGGGCTTGATGCTGTTCAGTGGTATCCAGTTGATTTCCGTGGGCATTCTGGGGGAGTACCTGGGGCGGGTCTACGATGAGGTCAAGCAACGTCCGCGCTACATCGTCGATGAGCAAATCGACAACAGTGCGATTGCCCATCGACCGGAAAATGGCACTGATCCCCGCCATGGGGTTTGAGCGGTTCGTCGGCCTCGTCCGCGCGGGGCAGTCGCTATTTATTTTTGGCATAGTGGGTTTGAGCGCGGCCGCCGTACATCTGGCCGTGGTCTGGGCGCTGGTCAGTCAGACGGGCATGGCCGCCCTGCTGGCCAATCCGGCGGGGTTTTTTGTGGCGTTCTGGGTGAGCTTTTTCGGCCACCGCCATGGCAGTTTTGCCCGCGATGATCCGCACCCGATCCGTCACGCGCTACCGCGCTTTGCGGTGGTGGCTGTGGTTGGGTTCCTGGCCAACGAACTGCTGTACGCCTTGTTGCTGAACTTTACGCCGTTGCCGTATACCGTCGCGCTGTTCCTGGTGATCCTGACCGTGGCCGTGGGCACCTATCTGGCCAGCCGCCACTGGGCATTTCCCATCGATTGATTCGCGATGGGCGATCAATGATGAGCGCTTGCCGCCTTATCGCTCGATTGCCCGCAACCAAAACAATACACATTGACGCGCTTGTCTTGCGCACGTGGTTGCGCCTGTGCCAACAGCGGTGCGTTGGGCACGTCATTGCGATTGGCAAAGACCCAGACTGGCGGATGTGTGCCCGCCTTGGCCTGGTCGATCATCGTGGTGAGCTGAGTGGTTGATATCAGAATCCGTTTGGCCGCCTTAGGGTCGAACTGCGCGGAGGTGTAGAGCTCGGTATTCGAACCATCGGTCTTGAAATTGGCGGGGTTATGCCATTCGCCGGTGACGAGCGCCGGCTCGGGGCGATCCAGATAGAACGGCACACTGAAGAAGTAGTAGTTGTAGAACACGACATCGGCATCTGGTGTGATCTGCGCTCGGACTTCTTCGGTCACGGCTTTGTGGGATTTGTGATCGACCACCGTGAATGTGATCACGGAAATCAGGCCCAGACTGCCGCCGATCAAAGCCAGAATGCCGATGCGCCGATACCAGTTGTGAGTTTGTTCGAAGTGGTGCGCGTTGCGGGCGAGTACCTGATCCAAGAGCAGGGCCATGAGCAGGGCAAAGCCGGGTACGGTAGGCAGGATGTAGCCGATCAGTTTCGAGGTGGGGATGCTGAAAAACATCAGGATCGAGGCCACCCAGATCACGCCGAGACTGACGATGGTGTGTTTGCCCACGGGCAGCAGGGCCTGGCGCCAGCCGGGCAGGATGCGCATCAGCAGAACGCCCACGATCCAGGGCAGCAACCCGCCGAACAGCACCATGAAATAATAATAGAACGGCTGTGGGTTGTTGAAGCTGCTGTCCAGATAGCGGTCGAATTGCTGATAGATGAAGGTGTAGTACAGAAAACCCGGAAACTTGAGTTCCATCAACAGGAACCAGGGGGCCGCAATCAACAGAAACACGACGATGCCCGGCAACGATATCAAGCGGTACAGGTGGGTATAGCGTCGCATCCAGAGCAGCCAGAAGGTGATCACCATGCCCGGCAGTACGAAGCCGATCATGCCCTTGGTGAGCATCCCGAGCGCAGCCGTCGCATAGGCCAGAACCAGCAGCTTCGGGGTCATGACCCCAGCCATCAGCCGTTCGCTGACATGGGCCAGCAACAGAATGGTGATCGCAATCAGCGAGCCCACGAGCATGTCCATACTGGCGAATTGCGCGCCATCGAAGAACAGGGGGAAGGTACCCAGCAGCAACAGCGCGAGCCCGGCGGCTCGACGACTCACATGCGCGTTCAGAAACCAGAACAGGGTCACGCCCGTGAAGAATGCCCCGAGAAAAGGCGCCAGACGTGCCGCCCACTCGTTCACGCCGAACAGGGAGAGCGACGTGGCGGTGATCCAGTAGAACAGCGGAGGCTTGTGGAAGAAGGGCAGGCCGTCGAGACGGGGCACCAGCCAGTCGTGGCTGTGCAGCATGGCGAGCGCCACGCCGACATACCGGCCTTCGTCGGGCACGAAGAGTGGACGTAGGCCCAGGGTGAATCCCAGCCAGAGGGCAAACGCGGCCAGCAGCCAGAACGGATGGGCCAGCAGCCATTGGCCGATACGGGCGGGCCGGGTGCCGATGGAGGAATGCGTCGCGGTCATGAGCTGCGTCACTCGGGTGGGTGTTGTCAAAGGACGGAATGGTACCGGGATATCGGTCTGTTGTGTGGGTCATCTGGCACTGAGGCCGCTGTTGATGGTCAATCGGGTGAAAAAGTCGCTAGGATGTCGCCATGAACGAACAGCGTATACAACTGGTTCAGCAGATGCTCGATCACGCCACTCGGCAGGGCAGCGATGGGCATCGATTTGGCCGAATTACGGCCTTGCAGTCGGTATCGGGTGGGTGCATCAATCGCACTGAACGGGTGACGACCGAGCTGGGTGTGTTTTTCCTGAAAACCCTGAACGATCCCGATGCCGAACAGCGGTTCACGGCCGAGGCGGCCGGGCTTGTGGCATTGGGTGCGTCGATCCGTGTACCGGCGCCGCTGGCCTGGGGGTCGGTGGCGGGCAGTGGTTATCTGTTGCTGGCGTGGCTGGATCTTGCTGGCCGAGGCGATGATGCGTTGCTGGGCGAGCAACTCGCCGCCCTGCATGCGGTGGCGCAGCCTTATTTCGGTTTTGCCTCGGACAACTTTATCGGCACGACGCCCCAGCAGAATGCCCCTTCGATGGATTGGCCGGGGTTTTACGGTCAATCTCGATTGCGGCCGCAACTCGATTGGGCGGCAGCGCGCGGATTGTCTCGGCGGGGTATCGATCTCGGCCATCGGTTGATTGCAGCGCTGCCAATGTTTTTCACCGATTACGATCCGGCTCCCGCCCTGATTCACGGTGATCTCTGGGCTGGGAATTACGGGTTCGATCCAACCGGCACCCCGGTGCTTTACGATCCGGCCGTCTATTTTGCGGATCAGCGAAGCTGAGCTGGCGATGACGGAGCTTTTCGGTGGTTTTTCCGATCGGTTTTACGCTGCCTACCGGGCCATCGCACCGCTCGACCCCGGTTATCCCACCCGAAAAACGCTCTATAACCTCTATCATGTGCTGAATCACTTCAATCTGTTCGGCGGGGGATATGGGGCTCAAGCCGCGTCGATGATGGATCGGCTGCTGACCGAGATTGGGGCTTGAGGAATCTTGATGGCTACAACCGAATTGATGAGCAGTTCCCGGTGCTTTTGGTGAATTTGTGGGCAGCGAACAGGCTACAATGGTGGATTAATTGATCAGTTGATGGGTAGAGTTTGATGAAAGCGCCGGAGTTGTTATCCCCAGCGGGCACGCTGAAGTCCATGCGGTATGCGTTTGCGTATGGTGCCGATGCGGTTTATGCCGGGTTGCCGCGGTACAGTCTGCGCACGCGCAACAATGATTTTCTTGAAGATAATCTGCGCATCGGTATCGACGAGACCCATGCGGCCGGCAAGCAGTTCTTCATGGCGGTGAACACCTCGCCCCATAACAGCAAACTGAAGACCTTCATCAAGGATATGACGCCGCTGATCGAGATGCAGCCCGATGCCTTCATCATGGCCGATCCCGGTTTGATCATGATGGTGCGCCAGCAGTGGCCGGATATGCCGATTCACTTGTCGGTGCAGGCGAATACCGTCAACTACGCCACGGTACAGTTCTGGAAGTCCATGGGCGTGTCGCGGGTGATTCTGTCTCGGGAACTGTCGCTGGACGAAATTTCCGAGATTCGCGATCGTTGCCCGGACATGGAGCTCGAGGTGTTCGTGCACGGCGCCCTGTGCATCGCCTATTCCGGGCGTTGCCTGCTGTCGGGCTATTTCAACCATCGTGATCCGAACCAGGGTACCTGCACCAATGCCTGTCGCTGGGAATACAAAACGCATGACGCTGCCGAGGATATCTCCGGCGTCGTGCATCCGGATCCGTCTCAGGTCATCTCGATGGCTGATCTGAACGCGAGCAACAAGAATGACAAGATCGAAGGGCTGGACCTGTCCGGCGGCGGTCTGGCCAGCGATACATTCGGTCCCACGGGCGGGGCGCGGCATCCACTGGCCGATAAGGTCTATTTGCTGGAAGAGTTGAATCGTCCGGACGAACTGATGCCGATCGAGGAAGACGAGCACGGCACCTACATCATGAACTCGCGCGACCTGCGTGCCGTCGAGCATGTACAGGCGCTGACGCGGATCGGCGTGGATTGCCTGAAGATCGAAGGCCGGACCAAGTCCCATTATTACGTCGCGCGGACGGCGCAGGTCTATCGCCGGGCGATCGACGATGCCGTCGCGGGAAAACCCTTCGACCCCGAGTTGTTGGTCGAGCTCGATAACCTGGCACATCGGGGCTATACCGATGGCTTTTTCGAACGCCACCACACCAAGGAATACCAGAATTACATTGAAGGCGTATCCAAGCACCGTGAACAGCAATTTGTGGGCGAAATCTCCGGAATCCAGGGCGACTGGGCCGAAGTCGAGATCAAGAACAAGCTGAAGGTCGGCGATGCGGTCACGTTTCTGCTGCCGGACGGCAACCGCATCGAGCAGCTGGCCGAAATGCAGGCGATAGATGGTTCGGCCATGGAGGAAGCGCCAGGCGGCGGTCATCGGGTCCGCTTGCGCCTCCCTGCTGGCGCGAGCCAATTTGGTGACCGTCTGAAATACGGTCTGATTGCGAAACATCTGAAGTCGTGAGTCGATGTCGATTCTGACGCGCTATTTCCTGCGCGAAGCCAGTATCGCCACCCTCGGCGTCGGGGCGACGATCCTGCTGATCATGCTGGCCAATCTGTTGGCCAAGACCTTGGCCATGACGGCTGATGGTTCGCTTCCCGCGAGTCTGATCCCCGCGGTCATGGGCTTCAATGCCATCAATCTGCTGATGTATGTCCTGCCGGTCGGCCTGTTTATCGGGTTGATGCTGGCGCTGGGTCGGCTGAGTCGCGATTCCGAGCTGACGGTGATGCGGGCTTGCGGTTATGGGTCGGGACATCTCACGCGTGCCATTTTGTGGCTCGCCATACCCGTTACCTTGCTGGCTGCTTATATCTCTCTGGTCGGATGGCCTTATCTCGATCATTTGCGCACACAGATGATTGACTCGGCCCGGAGTCAGCAGATGCTGGATCAATTGCCGGTGGGGCGATTTATCGAGGACCCCAGCGGCAAGATCGTGCTGTATGTGGGCAGCAAGACGAAGGGCGGGTATACGGAAATTTTTTCGTTCAATCAGCCGTTGCACACGCAGAATCAGAATCAGAAATCCGGGGTTGAAATGGCGCCATCCGGCCATTTGGTTCTCGATCCGGACGGAAATCGATACATGGTGCTCTCGCAGGGGCGACGGATTCAGGGGGATCCGGGGCAGGCGAACTGGACGGTTGTCGATTATAAGACGCATGAAATCCTGATTCCGGGCGGATCGAGTGGGGTTGTCGGGAAAACGACGCAGAAGTCCTCCTGGGCGTTGCTACGCTCCTCGACACCCGGCGATCAGGCGGAGTTTTTCTATCGCATATCCCAGGCGCTCAGCGCCTTGATTCTGGCCTTGATTGCAGTGCCTTTGGCGCAATCACGCCCGCGTTCCGGGCGGTATGGACGCTTGTTCTGGGCCTTTTTGTTTTATGCCCTCTACTTCAATCTCATCGCGCTGGTCGACACCTCGATCAAGCACAATGAGATCAATCTCGCGTCCGGATTGGTTCTAACCCACGGCAGTTTTATCGCGCTCTGGCTGAGTATGTTCTGGTGGTCTGGAAATGGTTGGCGACGATTGCGCCAACGGTTGGGCAGGTGGCGTCATGGGTACGCTTGACCGATATATCATGCGAACCGTCATCCTGGGCGGACTGGCCTCGGCAGCGGCTTTTGCCCTGCTGATCGTGATTTTCGGTGCCATCGACGAATTGCCCAAGGTGTCCAGCCAGTACAGCCTGTGGCAGGCGATCTCGTTTGTCCTTCTGACCATGCCCGGATATCTGTATGACTTCTATCCGGCGGCCGTTCTGGTTGGCGGACTGCTTGGGCTGGGTAATCTGGCGGCTCATTCCGAGCTGACGGTGATGCGCTGTTCGGGTATGTCGGTGCTTCGACTGGCGCGACCGGTGCTCATGGCGGGTGTGATCCTGGCCGTATTGGGTATGACGATGGGGGAAACCATCGGTGCCTGGGGACAGGAACAAGCCAATCAGATGCGTGCCGAAGCGCGCGGCAGCGGCGTCAGCGTGAATCTGAAATCCGGGTTATGGTTGCGCGATGGTCAACGATTCATCAATGTGGGTCAGGCATTGGTCGGCGGACGATTGAACGCAGTGCGCATGTTCGAGATGAACAAACAGGGGCTGCCCTATCGGGAGTTGACGGCAGCGTATGCCCTGACGGAGGGCGGTGATTTGTGGCAACTGTTTGACGTACACGAATCGACGATTGTTTCCGGCCCGGACGGGCCGCACGTGGTCGTTCAGCACGAAGCTCGACGTGATCACGTTCAACTGTTCTCGCAGAAGATCCTGAATATTGCCGTTCTGAATCCCCGTCACATGAACATCCTGCAGCTGAATGCCTATGTGCATTATCTGGCGAAGAATCAACTGGATGATGCTGCCTATTCGGGCGCCCTCTGGGCACGGGTGTTCGCGCCGATTTCGGTTCTGGTCATGTTGCTTGTGACCTTGCCGTTCGTATTCGCGAATCAGCGTAGTGGCGGTGCCGGACGCTGGCTATTCATTGCGATTGTGCTGGGTGTGGGCTATCTCACCCTGGTGCAGATCGTGTCGGCTTTCGCGCCGGTATATGGGAACGGAAACGCGTTCGTCCCATTTCTGAGCGCGGCTCTACCACCGATCCTCTTTGGTTTGTTAGGATTCATTCGTTTGCGGCGATTGAATCCAGCGGCGCGAAGGGTGGCCAGGTGAAGCGAAACCGTAGCCGTTTTCCGCCGTTCGGCCTGTTTGTACGTCGTCCGACATAGCGGCTGATCCATTTGTGACTTGAACCTGGAAATCATACCCACCATGAGCCTTGCGCCCCTCACCAGTACCGACGGATTTGAACGGCAGTCCATCGCCGCATTTTCAGAGCAGGCCTATCTCAACTACGCGATGTACGTGATTCTTGACCGTGCATTGCCGAATGTCTGTGATGGCCTGAAGCCCGTGCAACGCCGCATCATCTTTGCGATGAGCGAACTGAACCTGAATGCGGGCGCCAAGCACAAGAAATCAGCGCGTACGATCGGGGATGTGATCGGTAAATTCCATCCCCATGGCGATTCCGCCTGTTACGAAGCCATGGTGTTGATGGCACAGCCGTTCTCCTACCGCTATCCGATGGTCGACGGGCAGGGGAATTTCGGTTCGCCGGATGATCCAAAATCATTCGCCGCCATGCGATATACCGAATCACGCTTGACGCCCTATGCGCAAAGTTTGCTGATTGAGGCGAATCAGGGCACGGTCGATTGGCAACCCAATTTTGACGGCACGCTCGAAGAGCCCGTTTTGCTGCCCGCGCGCTTGCCGAACGTACTATTGAATGGCGGGATGGGCATTGCGGTGGGGTTGTCCACGGACATTCCGCCGCATAATTTGCGTGAAGTGGTCAACGCGACCATTGCCCTGCTCGACAATCCGGACGCGAGCGTCGATGACCTGTGTCAGCATGTGCGCGGCCCGGACTTCCCCACCGAGGGCGAGATCACCACCCCGCCGGATGAAATTCTCCAGATGTATCGCACCGGCACGGGCAATGTGCGCCAACGGGCCCGCTATGAAGTGGAGCAGGGCGAGATCATCATTTCCGCCCTGCCGTTTCAGGTGTCGGGCAGCAAGATTCTGGAACAGATCGCGGCGCAGATGAATGCCAAGAAACTGCCCCTGGTCAGTGACTTGCGCGATGAATCGGATCATGAAGCCCCCACGCGGCTGGTGATCATACCGCGTAGCCGTCAGGTGGATACCGAAGCGCTGATGGCGCATCTGTTCGCCACCACCGATCTGGAAAAAAGCTATCGCATCAACATGAACGTGATTGCGCTGGATGGTCGCCCGCGCGTCATGAATCTCAAGGATCTGCTGTCCGAATGGCTGATTTTCCGTCAGAACACGCTCACGCGCCGTCTGACGTGGCGACTGACCAAGGTGGATCTGCGTCTTGAGATCCTGGGCGGTCTGATGATCGCCTTCCTTAATATTGACGAGGTGATCGCGGTGATCCGCGAGGCCGATGAGCCCAAGACCGAATTGATCGCCCGGTTTGATCTGACCGAACGGCAGGCCGATGCGATTCTGGAAATCCGCCTGCGTCAGTTGGCCAAGCTGGAAGAAATTGCCCTGCGCAAGGAACAGGATGCCCTTGAGGCCGAGGCGGCAAAATTGCGGGCCTTGCTGGCGGATAAGTCGGCCCTGCGCGGCCTGATGCGCGACGAATTGCAGGCCGATGCGCAGACCTATGGCGATGCCCGCCGTTCGCGGCTGGTGACACGCGTGGCGGCACAGGCTTTGGCCGAAACGGAGTTGATGACCGCCGAGCCGGTCACGGTCGTGCTGAGCAAAACCGGCTGGATTCGTGCTGCCAAGGGACACGATGTCGATGCGCATGCGCTGTCCTACAAGGCGGGCGATGCTTGTCTGGCGTTCGATCACGGCAAGTCGACCCAATCCGTCGTGGTCTTCGATGACGGCGGGCGCGCCTACAGTCTGCCTGCCCATAGCCTGCCGTCCGCCCGAGGGCAGGGTGAGCCCCTGACCGGGCGGCTCAGCCCGCCGACCGGTGCGCAATTCACGGCCCTGGTGCTGGCCGATGAAAACGATCATGTCCTGCTGTGGCAAAACACCAGCTATGGGTTCATTGCCGCCTTTGGCGAGTTGTTGGGTCGGCAGCGTGCGGGGAAAGTCATCGTGAGCCTGGGGATGGGCGCGCGGCTCGGTACGCCGCTGAAAATGACGGATCAACACATTCGGATTGCCGTGGCCTCAAGTGATGGCCATGTGCTGATTATTGATCGCAGTGAGATTCCCGTACTGGCCAAGGGGAAGGGAAATAAACTGATGGGCTGCAAATCAGGCGTCGAGATTGTGGCGGCCTGTGTCCTGAAAGACAACGAATGGCTGAAGGTTCAATCCGGCGCCCGCGCTGTCACCTTGCGCGGAGCGGATTTCGACAATTACCGCGGCACACGAGCCACGCGAGGGCGGTTATTGCCCCGGGGCTTCCAGCGGGTCGACGGGTTGTTGCCCAGCGACGAATAACCGCCGCCACTGATCCGTCCAGTCCTGCAGCAGTCCAGCGAGATCATCGGTCGAGTGGTCGGTGTTCAGGCCGAGGGTCTGTGCGGCCGCCATCAGATTCCCGCGGGCATAGCGGGGATCAAGGGTCGGGGCCTGATTTGTCTTGCTGAGTTTTCTGCCCTCGGCATCGAATAGAACCGGGAGATGCATATAACGGGGGGCTGGCCTTTCTGGGTACAGCACGGCGTGCAGCGCCCATTGCACGGGGGCGAGGGGGGCCAAATCCGACCCGCGCACCACATCCGTAATCGAAAACGCCGCATTGTCGACGACTTCGGCCAGATGGTAGGCAAACACGCCATCGGCCCGTTGTACCAAGGGGTCGCCGATGGTCTCCGGTAGACTCTGCGTCAGTGCCCCCAACCGGCGATCCCAAATTCGAACCGTTTCCGAAGGGACGGTAAACCGCCAGCCTGCGCGCTGGTCGTGCGGTAGCCGCCGGTCCCGGCAGGTGCCGGGATAGAGTGGACCGACCAATCCTTGCCGAATCAAACCAGAGACGACACCGTCGCGCAGCGTATTGCGGCTGCAGTCACAGCGATATACGCGATTCAGCGTATTTAATTGATCCAGGGCGGTCTGATAAACATCCAGCCGTTCACGCTGCCTGATGACGGGCCCATCGGGTTCCAGGCCATGAGCGATGAGTTGATCAAGAATTTGCGATGTCGTTCCTGTGGGGCAGCGTTGGCTGTCCAGGTCATCCATCCTGAGCCGCCACTGGCCCTCGTGGGCGCGTGCATCGAGATAGCTGCCCAATGCTGCAACGAGTGAACCCTGATGCAGTGGCCCAGATGGCGTGGGCGCAAAGCGGCCGACATAGGTCGACCGGGGCGTCGTTTCGGCTGTTTTCTCCGGGGGGCATTTCGTTCGTGAGGTCATGTGGGTATTATGACATTCAGTTTGAAACTCCGGGAATTCAAGTGGTTATTTATATGCGCGACAACTCGGTCCCCCTCAATGCCCCTTCGCCGTGCCGGATGCGGATGTACGGGCTGTGGGTGGGCATCTTGTTGTCTGCGGGGCTGGTGACGACGGCAAATGGCGCCCTATCAACGGCGTCCTCGGACCCTGCCGTGCATCAGGCGGATGCCGCGCCGGTCAGTTGGGACGTGCCACCGGCATTCACACAGGGGATGACGGCCATCACGCAGGGAGACAACGCCGCTGTTGCCGCTGACATTTCTGCGCTCGGCGATCAGCCGCTGGCGACCTATCTGCAGTTTCGCTGGCTCATGGATACCGTCAATCAGAATCCCGTCGGCGTAGTGGCCTTTCTCAAGGCGCACCCCGGTTACCTGTTCAGCAAGGACCTGAAGCTATCCCTGCTCAAGAGCCTGCAGCAGCAAGGTGCCTGGGCAAACTATCTGGACGCTCTGGCACTTTCGCCCGAACTCAAATCATCCACCCGTCTGACCTGCCATACCCTGCAGGCGGCGGTAGAAACACGCACCATGACGCCAGAACGGATTCTTGAGGCGGAGCATCTGTGGGTGCAGGGACGTAGCCAACCGGACTATTGCGATCCTGTGTTCACCTGGCTTCAGAACAATGACCATTTGACGGGCGAACTCTATCGCGAGCGTATTCGTGCGGCCGTACTGGCGGGCAATTTCAGCTTGGGACAATATCTGGTTCGGTCCGGTACTGCTCAGAAAGTAAGCGGGCTCGAATCCTATTTCGAGGGCTGGCGTGCGGTCGAGGAAGCACCGGAGCAGACCGTTCGTACGGCACTCAAACAACAAAGCAGCCAGAAAATCACATCGGTTGAGCGGGCGCATCTGATTCGTGCCCTGATGCATCTGGCCCGGCTCGATCCGCAGACAACCCATGATCTGCTTGGCCAGCTCCCTGCCGTCTGGGCGATCGATGATGCTGATCGTGATCAGATTGCCCGTCAATTCGCGCTTAAGGCAGCCTACACGCGCATGCCGCAGGCCTATGACTGGCTGAAGGCGTTACCCGATTCCGTTCAGAATGAGGAAACGTTGACCTGGCGCGCTCGGGCGGCTCTTCGGGTTGAAAATTGGCAAAACCTCAAGGAGGCCATTGCCGCCATGCCGGTGGATTTGGCACAAGAATCCGAATGGCAATATTGGTGGGCCAGGGCCGATGCCGCACTGGGCGAGACGAAGGCGGCGGACGCACGGTGGCGGGCGCTGCTCCACGAGCCGGATTACTACGGCTTCCTGGCCGCCGATCGTTTGGGCATGGCCTATCCTTGGCCAAAACACCCTCCTTTACCGATGGTGTCCACCCGTGGCGTGGCTGCCATTCCGGCCGTACAGCTTGCCTTCTACCTGCGTGCTGCCGGTCTGACCGACGATGCCCGCCGCGCCTTTAGTGCCGCATTGAATGATGTGCCTTCGGACCAGTTGCCCGCCCTGACGGTATTGGCCGAACAGGCTCAGTGGTATGACCGGGTGTCGATCACCATCGCCAGAATGCACAAACAGAATGACCCTGCCTGGTTTGCCGCACGATTCCCGTCGCCTTGGCCATCAGTCGTCGCGCAGCAGGCCAAAGCACAAGGGGTCGATGCCAACTGGTTGTATGCCATGATTCGGCGGGAAAGCCTCTTTATGAGTGACGTGGGCTCCGGCGTGGGCGCCCAAGGTCTGATGCAGCTTATGCCGCGCACGGCAAGCTGGATCAATCGCAAGGCCGATCTCGGACTGACCAACTTTGATCTGCATGATCCGGCGACCAGCATTACCCTGGGTTCGGCCTATCTGTCCTATTTGCGCGATCGTTTCCCCGGGCAGCTTCCCCTGGCGATTGCTGCCTACAATGCGGGTCCGGGACGGGTGAAACAATGGTTGCCGGAAACGCAGACCATGCCGGGCGATGTCTGGGTCGATACCATCCTCTTTGATGAAACCCGAAACTATGTTCGTGCGGTCTTGGCTGCAACGGTGATCTATGCCTGGCGGGATCAGCCGCATATGGCTTCCGCCCATACAGGTACGGTGCCCTCTGCCACAGCAGTGAATGCGGCCCCGGCACCGACCGATACCCACGCTGAAACCTTGGCATCCCTGTTGTCTCCCATACAGCCGCTCAACCCGGCGCCACCTGCGACCGAGGATGCCGCCCTTGTTTCTTCTCCGACACCCCAAACCACACCGGTTGTGTCGATTTCACTTCGTCAGACGGCGCCTGGTCAGTGAGTTTTCTGTTCTACGACTTTGAAACCACCGGTGCAGACCCGCGATGCGATCGTCCGATCCAGTTTGCCGCGATTCGCACCAATGAGCGGCTGGAGGTTATCGACGAGCCGGTCACCTACTACGCAACCTTGTCGCCCGAGATCTTGCCGCATCCGCAGGCGGTATTGGTAACCGGCCTGTTGCCGGAAGACCTTGAACCGGCGGGTGGGACGTGCGAAGCCGTGTTTGCCGCGCGTATTCATGCGGTCATGAGTCGTCCCGATACCTGTGCCGTCGGCTTCAATAGCCTGCGGTTCGATGCCGAGTTATTGCGCTTCATGTTCTGGCGGAACCTTCGTGATCCCTATGCCCATGAATGGAAAAACGGCAACAGTCGGTGGGATATTCTCGATGTGGCCCGTGCGGTGCGTCTTTTGCGGCCGGAGGGTATCGAATGGCCGGTGGATGAGGCGGGTATGCCGACGCTTCGATTGGAGGCTTTGACCGCCGCCAACGGCATTTCACACGCCCATGCACACGATGCGCTTGGCGATGTCGAGGCAACAATCGCGCTGGCGAGACTTTTGCGCAGGACAGCCCCCAAGCTTTTTGACTATCTTCTAACGCTGCGCAGTAAACATGCGGTCGCCGACTTGGTGGATGATCCCGCACGTACGGCCTTCGTGCACGTTTCGGGGCGAATTGCCTCGGCACAGGGCAGTGCATCGGTGTTTGCCAATCTGGGGCAGGTCAAGGGCGTGAATACACAGCGTTTGCTGTGGGATTTGCGCTTTGATCCGACACAGGTGCTGGATGAGTCGGTGGAACAATTGGCCGAACGACGGTTTTTGAGTCAGGCCGATGTGACCGAGACCCATACGCGCCTGCCCATCAAGCTGCTGCATCTCAACCGAGTGCCTGTGGTTGTGAGTGCTTCTATCCTGAAGGAAGAAGCGCTCGTGGAACGTATGCATCTGGATCGTGATGCCGTGCGTCAGCATCTGTCTGTGATGGTGCAACACAAGCCCCTGATCGCTGATAAATTGCACACCGTGTTGGCTTCTCAGGCTGCTTATGGTGCTCAGGATCCTGAATGTGCCCTTTATGATGGGTTTATGCCCGCTGCAGACCGCACACGGCTGGATGTCTTCAACCAGCAGTTCGACCTTGCGCTCTCGCAATCCGGTGCGCCGGAACAGACGGCAGGGGTGGCCGCAGGACTGTCGGATTTATTGGGTCATCCTTGGCGTGATGCGCGTTTGCCGGAATTGTGTTTCCGGTTTGTGGCCCGTACGCGTCCAGACTTGCTGGATGATGCAGAGACGGCCACTTGGCAGAATTGGATACATGCGCGGTTGATGGTTGAGGCCGATGAGACCCCGTCAGCCCCCGTTAATGGCATGAATTATGCTCAGTTCTTCTCGACTATTGAGGCATTGTTGGTGCGTACGCCGTCGATTTCCGCTGATGATCGAGTGCTCCTGCTTCGGTTGAAGGACTGGGGGCGGCGCCATGGGCGTGACATGGGTTTAAAAGGCTGGGTTGAACCATGAGTTTTATTTTGTTCGGGGCGGGCATGAACGACCACATGACGCTGGATCAGGCGCTGATCCAGCAGGTGCGAGACGTGCCCACGCGCCTGGACCCCGTTCACCGGACGCGTCGTGTCGAGGATAGCGATGACCAACAGACAGAGCAGCAGTCGGGACAACCGAGCCGCAGCTTTTCACCGCAGAGTGGGGCGGCGCTGGGTACCTATGCATCTGTCAAGAAACAGACCCTGCGCGAAGTCGGCCCGGTTCAGTTTGCCGCCCAGATCATGACCGAGCCAGTTCGTACGTTGTCGCCCAATGCCTCCATCCGGGATTTGCGGAATCTCTTTGATCGGTACGACATTGGCACGGTGCCGCTGGTTGACGATCAGAAGAATCTTGTCGGGATTGCGACCAAGGGTGATTTGACCAGTCAGCGGATCCGTTTTACCGACCTGGCGCCCCGTCCGGTGTCCAGGATAGCCAGCTCCAATGTGTTGACCGCCACCACTAACACGAATATCCGTGAACTGGCCCGCGTACTCTTGGCTCAGGATATTCGGGGTATTCCGATCGTGGACGAAAACCGTCATGTGGTCGGCATTGTCACGCGGGGCGATATTCTGAAGTCGCTTGTCAATTATGCGCCGCTGGAGTTGTGGCTCTAGAGTCCCGGGAGGCTTGATCCGGGTCTCCTAGGCTATGTCCACCAGGTGACGGATTTCCAATGCCATGCGTTGGACGCATTCCCGCCCTTCCTGCACCGCCTCATCGGCTCGGTAAAACTCCAGCAACCCGAGATGCGCCACCCTGGGCGAAAGCACGATGTCGGGCGGATCACCCGCCATGCGACTGCGCGTTATTCGGTCTTGCGTGATATTGACGGCGCCGGCGATGGCCTCGAACAGGCTTGGCGGTTGTAGTTCCGGCGGTTTGTTGTTGCCCTGAAAGACGGCTGTCGTGTATTCCCGCACGACATCCGTGATCTTGCCCACGATCCCGGTTTCCTCGCTTTTTTCCGATGCCCTTATCGTCGAAATATCTTCTTTTCCCTTGTTGAACGTCTTGCCGACAATATTGCTGTTGAGGTTGATGGCAATCACGAGATCAGCACCCAGGGCGCGGCAGAGTGATACCGGTACCGGATTCACCACACCGCCATCGATCAGCCAGCGATCCTGGTTCCTGATGGCCGGAAACAACCCCGGCAAAGCGATGGAGGCCCAGACCGCTTCCAGTAGGGAACCATGTGTGAGCCAGATTTCCTTGCCGGTTTCGAGTTCGGTTGCGACGGCGGCATAGTGGTGCGCTTCGAGTTTCTCAATCAGGTTGTCTTCGGGCGCCACATACTCGTTCAGAAAACGATGCAGTTTGTCGCGATTCACAAAACCGTTGAGCGACATGTTGATATTGAAGAACTTGGCCGTTTCCAGCTTGCCGAGTGAGCAGACCCAGTCTTCGAGTTTGTCCAGATTGCCCGACACATAGGATGCCCCAACCAGCGAACCGATCGAGGTGCCGCAGACGATATGCGGCTCGATTCCCAGTTCTGCCAGTTCACGAATGACCCCGATATGTGCCCAACCGCGTGCCGCACCGCTACCCAGCGCCAAGCCGATTTTCATGATG
>DATKTJ010000111.1:0-5855 GCA_035531235.1 Halothiobacillus sp.
CGATGGGCCAAACACCTTACCGATGAATACGAATACCACAAATTCACCCGAATCAGAGGTGGAAAAGGAAGCTATGAACAGGGAACAGGCAGAGATCGACGAAACACCCTGCGATGTACTGGTGATCGGCGGCGGCCCGGCTGGGGCGACGGTGGCGCCGCTACTGGCTGAACGGGGGTATCGAGTGGTGGTGCTGGAAAAGGCGCATCATCCCCGCTTTCATATCGGGGAATCACTGCTCCCCGCCAACATGCCCCTGTTCGATCAGTTGGGTGTCGGCGATCAGATCCGTGCGATTGGCATGGAAAAATGGGGTGCCGAGTTCGTGTCTCCCTGGCACGAGCATACGCAGATGTTCGAGTTCGGCGATGCCTGGGACAAATCCCAGCCGATGGCCTATCAGGTCCGGCGTTCGGAATTCGACGAAATCCTGATCCGCAATGCCGAACGCAAGGGCGTGACTGTCTTCGAAGGCTGCAAGGCGACGGCAGTCGATTTTCTGCCAAATAGCGAAGGGGCAGTGGTCACGGCCGAGCGGGATGACGGCGAGCACCTGCGCTGGCGTGCCCGGTTCGTGGTCGATGCCTCCGGCCGTGACACTTTTCTGGCTAGCCGCATGCAGATCAAGCAGCGCAATCCCAAGCACAACAGTGCTGCGGTGTATGGCCACTTTCGGGATGTGCAGCGCCATACAGGCCAAACGGCAGGAAATATTTCGATTTTCTGGTTCGATCATGGCTGGTTCTGGCTCATCCCCTTGGCCGATGGGGTAACCAGTGTCGGCATGGTCACCTGGCCGTATCACATGAAAACACGGGGCGAACGCAGCCTCATCGCATTCCTGAACGACAATATTCAACAGTGTCCGGCGCTGGCCGCGCGCATGGCCGATGCCGTACGGGTGAGCGATGTCGAGGCCACCGGCAACTATGCCTACAGTGCCAGCCGGAACCATGGCGACAATTACGTGCTGCTGGGTGATGCCTACGCGTTTATCGATCCCGTGTTTTCCTCCGGTGTGTTGCTGGCCATGCAGAGCGGATTTCTGGCCGCCGAGGCCATCGATCAGTGCCTCACCAATCCCGCCCGTGCCCCCGTCGCCCTGCGTCGGTTCGACAAGATGATGCGCCTGGGGCCGCGGGAGTTTTCCTGGTTCATCTATCGCGTGACCAACCCCACCATGCGCGATCTGTTCATGGGGCCGCGCAATATCCTCCGGGTCAGGGAGGCGCTGTTGTCGCTGCTGGCGGGAGATATCTTCGGAAAAACGCCGATCTGGCCATCGCTCTGGATGCTGAAACTGATTTATTACGTGAGCTCGCTCAGGCACCTCCGGCGCTCGCTCAAGGCGTGGAAGGCCCGCCGCGATCTGGTCCGAGCGCCGTCATGAGCTACTGCCTACGATGACGACCCGTGCCGATCAGAGCCTCAGCCTGCTGTGGGCCGCTTACGAATATTTGGCCATGGGGCTGGGTCTGTTGTTTCTGGCACTCATTTGCCTGATCTGGTTGCCTTTTGCGATGATCATGCGCCCCCTGATGCCCGGTCGGCGCGGGCGTCGATTCGGTCAGCGCATCATTTCCTGGGGGTTTCGTCTGTACCTGGGTTTTTTGCGGTTGGCCTGCGCCAGCCACTTTGATCTGCGTGATCTGGATGCGTTGCGTGATCAGCCGCCGCGCGTTCTGGTCGCCAATCATCCCTCGCTGCTGGATGTGGTACTGATTGTCTCGCGGCTGCCCAATGTGGTCTGCATCATGAAGGCCAGTCTGATGCGCAACATCCTGCTCGGTTCGGCCGCGCGCCTGGCCGGTTACATTTCCAACAAGGGACCGCTGGAAATGGTTATGCAGGCGGGGCAGGCGCTGGGCGAGGGTACCCATGTCCTTCTGTTTCCCGAGGGCAGTCGAACGCGCAAATTCCCCCTCGATGCACTCAACAACAGTGCTGCGCTCATTGCCCGTCGCACCGGAATCCCCATTCAGACTCTGCTGATCCGATTCAGTTCGCCGGATTCGGCCCCTTATCTAGGCAAGGGATGGCCCTTGTGGCGCAGGCCGAAACTACCGCAGCATTGGTCGGTTCGGCTTGGCCCCGTCTACCCGCTGGGCGCGGAACCGCCCACACAATCCAAGACAGAAATCAGCCCGATGTCCCGTCGAGAGACTGCGGCACTCACCGCGCGCATTGAAACCGAATTGCGCTACTTTTTGTCTCAGAAATATCCCTCATGAACCCGATTGCCTCGACCAGCCATCTCGTGCTTATCCCGAGCTATAACCCCGGCGAAAAAGTGTTTGAAACCGTTCGTGCTGCGCGTGCCCATTGGGCGCCCGTGTGGGTGGTTGTGGATGGAAGTACAGACGGCACCACCGCAGGCCTCACGCAGATGGCTCAGTCCGATCCCGATCTGCGGGTGATCGTGCTGCCTGAGAACCGGGGCAAGGGCGCGGCGATTCTGCAGGGCATTACCCTGGCGGTGGAGGCGGGCTTCACGCACGCCCTGACCATGGATTCCGATGGGCAGCATCCTGCAGATCAGATCCCGATCTTTATGGCCGAGTCGCAGAAAGTGCCCGAGGCCATGATTCTCGGCAAGCCCGTGTTTGATGCAGATGCCCCGCGCTTGCGCGTCAACGGCCGCAAGGTGTCGAATGGCTGGGCCAATCTGGAAACGTTGTGGATGGGGATCGGCGATTCGCTGTTCGGCTTTCGCGTCTACCCCATTGCGCCGTTGCGTGCCATCATGCTCAAGACTCGCTGGATGCGCCGGTTCGACTTCGATCCAGAGGCCGTTGTCCGGTTGTGCTGGCTAGGTGTTCGGCCGATCAACCTGCCGACGCCGGTACGTTATTTCAGTGCCGCAGAGGGGGGCGTTTCGCATTTCAGGTATCTGCGCGACAACCTGTTGCTGACGGGCATGCATACCCGGCTGTTTTTGGGGTTTCTCTGGCGGTTGCCACAACTGATTATTAGAAAGCTTTACTAGCTAATTTCAGGAGGGCAGACTCACTTTCCAATTTGAAGGATAAGAGTCAAGTATTCCATGACTTCATTACTGCATGATTGAGCCCACGCCATCATTTCTCCCCAAGATCCTGGACTTGATGGTCGATGCCGTTTGCGCGGTCGATCCCGAAGGCAGGTTCGTCTTCATCAGTTCCGCCTGTGAGCGTATTTTCGGCTATACGCCAGATGAGTTGATCGGCCGGAACATGATTGAGCTGGTGTATGAGGAGGATCGGGAACGCACCCTCGCGGCGGCCTCAAATATCATGGCCGGCCAGCTTCAGATGCATTTCGAGAATCGTTATGTCCGCAAGGATGGCCGGATCGTCGACATCATGTGGTCAGCGCGCTGGTCAGGGACAGATCGCATTCGGTTGGCCGTCGCACGTGATGTGACGGTCATCAAGCGCGCCGAGCGCAAACAGAGTGCGATGTACCGGATTTCCGAAGCGACCCACGCCACCGAGGAGCTGCCTGTTTTATATGCGCATATTCATCAGATCATCGGCGAACTGCTTCCGGCGAACAATTTCGGCGTTGCGCTGTACAACAAATCGAATGACAGCCTGACATTCCCGTATTTTGTGGGTGAAAACGTGGATTCGCCCGAATTCCATCCCCTGGATGCCCACCCCAATCTCGCTCGGGTCATCCGAACCGGCCAGGCCTTGCTCACGACTACATCGCCAGCCACTTCGGATACGGAATTGACGGAATATGGCGACAAGCCGAACTGGCTGGGTGTGCCGCTGACCGCTCAAGACGGGATCATGGGGGCCTTGGTCGTGCGCGGCCACGCCCACAACGTGCGGTACACCGAGGAAGATCGTGACCTTCTGCAGTTCGTTTCCAGCCAGGTGACCAGCGCCATCAGGAACAAGCAGACGGAAGCGCGACTGCGCCACATGGCAGGGCACGATTCGCTGACCGATCTGCCCAACCGCGCGCTGTTCCATGATCGGCTCGACAGGGCGTTGACCTACGCCCGCCGTGATGGGGAGCACCTTGCCTTGCTCTATCTTGATTTGAACGGCTTCAAGCAGGTCAACGATACCTATGGTCACGACATCGGTGATCGGCTCCTGCAGGCGGTGGCGAACCGGTTGACCGAGTGTCTGCGGGAGTCGGACACCATCGCACGGATGGGGGGCGATGAATTCACCGTACTGCTCACCAAGATTCACACCCCGGTTTGGATTGCACGGGTCGTCGAGAAAATCCATGCGGTTATTGGCGCGCCCTACGAAATTGGCGGACACGTGCTTAATATTTCCACCAGCATCGGCACCGCGCTTTATCCAAGGCACGGCCATAGTCATGAACAGCTGATCCACCATGCCGATGCCGACATGTACGCGGACAAAGAAGGTAAGCGCAATTAACGAAGCATGAGAGACGGTTTGTGTGCGCGACCGACCCTGTGATGTCATGCGCCCAGGTCTTTCATCCGAGTCTGAAATATTTTGTTTCCTTTCGGACAAAAAACACAACACTCCCCAGTTGCTCTTCCAACAGTGTTCTTAATGTTTTGTTTTAAAACAATGAGATGGATTGGTGGCGCATGTCTTGCTTTCCTATCCGAATGATTTGCGTGCAAATCAGCCTAGTAACCATGCCCTTGATCGGGGCCGGCAGGAGAAAGACATGAGCAAAGAATCACTACCCTGGGATGAAGCAGCCCTGAAGCGTTTGGAAGCGATCCCCGCCTTTGTGCGCGGCATGGCTAAAAGCAAGATCGAAAAGGCCGCTCAGGCCGCAGGCGAAACTCGGGTCACCGCCGAGTTCATGGACGCCAACAAAGCGAAACTGATGGGCTGAAGGCATTCCCTTGAAGTTCTACATGACGCCCGGCTCCTGCACGACCGGGATACATATCCTGCTCGAAGAGCTGGACCTGCTGTTCGAGGTTTATCGGGTCGATCTGCTGGCCGGCGATCACAAGTCGCCCGCCTATCTGGCCCTGAATCCCAAGGCGACCATTCCGCTGCTGGTGGATGACGATGGCCGGTCCATCACCGAGTTTCCGGCCATCGCCTACTGGCTGGCCCGCCGCTATCCCAAGGCCGGGCTGCTCTCGGATGCCCTCGACGACGAGGTACGTATCCTGGAGATCATGGACTTTGTGGTGAGCACCCTGCACATGCAGGGGTTTGCCCGGATCTTTACTACCGACACGTTCACGCCCAACAAGGCCGATCATGAAGCGGTCAAGCAGCGGGGGTACGACATCATTCGAGCCGGCTTTGCCGTCATTGATGCCCAGCTCATCGATCGGCCCTATCTCGTAGGCAGGTTCTCCATTGCCGATGCTGCCCTGTTCTATACCGAGTTCTGGGCGGACCATCTTGATATCGATCTACCCGAACACTGTGCTCGGCACTACCGGACCATGCTGTCCCGCCCGGCGGTTCGACGGGTGCTGATGGAAGAGGGATATCGCGTGGCCTAACGCCGGATTCGGCAAGGCCAGTCTGGTCAAGTTCTGCGATCAACCACATGGTTTTCCCCCGTCCGATCTGCATACTCTAGTTTCCTTTTTCCGGGGCATTCACGCAGCGAGGCGCCGTTGCGTGGTTGATGGTATGGTGCTCAGAGTCAGCCTGTTCAATACGGGCATCGATCAGGTTTATTCCCGTGTGTGATGGTCGGGCGTGGCGTTATCACCCCGCAGTGTTTGGCAACAAGGAAGGTGGTTCATGCTTGAAACAATTGCCGTTATCCTGATTATTCTCTGGCTTCTGGGGTTTGTGACGTCACAAACCTTCGGCGGGTTCATTTACATTCTGCTGATCATCGCCATCGTGATGATCCTGATTCGACTCATTCGGGGGCGACGGCTGTAGTGCGTA
>DATKTJ010000112.1:0-35896 GCA_035531235.1 Halothiobacillus sp.
CGCTTCCTGCCCCTTCACGAGATGGGCAATCATGTCGCTGGCAGAGAGTGTCTCATCCGGAATCGTGAACGATGCCAACGCCGAAAACTTTTTGAAGGACGCCGGCGCGAACACACCCAGCGAGCGAATGCGCTCCGCCACCTCATCCACCGCAGTGAACAGCTCGGTATACTGGGTCTCGAACATCAGATGCAGGCTGTTGAACTGAGGCCCCGTCACATTCCAGTGAAAGTTGTGCGTCATCAGAAACAGGGAATAGGAGTCGGCCAACAACTTGCTCAAGCCATCCGCGATCGCCTGCCGCTCTGCGGGCGTAATGCCAATTTGAATATCGGTTGCTGCGTCCTGGATTATTTTTTTCTTCGCCATGATGTCTGCTCCTTATTGCTGCGCGACCAAAGGCTCGCGGAAAGTACCTACCGACCATAACGCTATCTATATATGAACTCAATTGAGCAATTTCAATCGCTTCGATAGTTTCACTTAATCGCCATCCCATCCTTTATGCCGCTTTGCCCCGCATGCCCCCTGATCATCCTGCGGCAATCATCCGCTATTCATGGGTTAAATTTCGTACAATAGTTCTTTTCGTTCAGACCATCACGAAGCGCACCATGACCGAATCCCCTATTGCCAGCCACTTTATCCGTACCCGAATCGACGAGGACTGCGCCCAACAGACCTACGGTGACAAGGTGGTCACCCGTTTCCCCCCCGAACCCAATGGGTTTCTGCATTTTGGTCACGCAAAAAGCATCTTCCTGAATTTCGGCCTGGCCCAGGATTATCTGACTCAGTGTCCGCACAGCGTCTGCAATCTGCGCTTTGACGATACCAATCCGACCAAGGAAGAAACCGAGTACGTGGATGCAATTCGCGAGGATGTGTCCTGGCTGGGGTTTGATGCGACCGGGCATGAGTTTTACGCTTCCGATTATTTCGAGCAGCTTTATCGCTGTGCCGAGCTGCTGATTCAAGCCGATCTCGCCTATGTCGACTCCCAGGATGCCGATGCAATGCGCGCCACGCGCGGCACCCTCACCGAACCGGGGCAGAACAGCCCGTTCCGTGACCGTTCAATCACGGAAAACCTCGTGCTATTCCGCCAGATGCGCGCCGGGGACTTTCCGGACGGCACCCATATCCTTCGCGCCAAGATCGACATGGCCGCACCGAACATGAATCTGCGCGATCCGGCCATCTATCGGATTCGTCACGCGCACCATCACCGCAGCGGCGATGCCTGGTGCATCTACCCGATGTACGATTTCGCGCATTGCGTGTCGGATGCCATCGAAGGTATCACCCATTCGCTCTGCACCCTGGAGTTCATGGATCATCGCCCGCTCTATGACTGGTTCCTGGACCAGCTGGCGACGTTGGGCGTTTTTCAGCGTCCGCTGCCCCAGCAAATCGAATTCTCCCGGCTGAATCTGACCTATGTCGTGCTGTCCAAGCGCAAGCTGATCCAGCTTGTCACCGGCCAGCACGTCCATGGCTGGGACGACCCTCGCCTGCCCACGCTCAAGGGCGCTCGGCGGCGGGGCTTCACCCCGGAAGGCTTCCGACTGTTTACCGACCGAATCGGCGTCTCCAAATCGGACAGCCTGATCGACTACGGCGTGCTGGAAGACTGCATGCGCGACCACCTGAACGACACCGCCGAACGCCGTGTTGCCGTCCTGGATCCCGTGAAGCTGGTCCTCACGAACTACCCCGAAGGCCAGAGCGAAGAATGCTATGCCCCCAACCATCCGCATCACGCCGATTGGGGCAAGCGGGTCATGCCACTGACGCGAGAATTGTGGATTGAACGCGATGACTTCATGCCCGAACCGGTCAAAGGTTTTTTCCGCCTGGTGCCCGGTGGCGAAGTTCGGCTCCGCTATGGCTACATCATCAAGTGCACCGGCTTCGATCAGGATGCCGATGGCCACGTGACCTGCGTGTATGCCGAATACGACCCCGACACCAAGTCCGGCACGCCGGGATCGGAATCACGCAAGGTGAAGGGCAATATTCACTGGCTGGCCTGCGACCAGGCGCTGGCCGCCGAAATCCGCTTGTACGACCGGCTCTTCTCCGTGCCCGCGCCTGGCGCACGGCGCGAAGGGGATGCCCCGGATCTGGAGCGGGATTTCCTCGACGATCTGAATCCGAACGCCATGCAGATTCACACGGGGATGATCGAGCCCAGTCTGGCGACAGCTGCGCCCGAATCGCGCTTCCAGTTTGAACGGCATGGTTATTTCGTGGCCGACCAGGTCGACCATACCGCCGAGCGGCCGGTATACAACCGGACCGTGACCCTGCGTGATTCCTGGGGCAAAAAATAGTACGGGAAATGGCTGCGAACCGGCCGAGCGGTAGCGACTTACTCGGCGGCCATCTCCAAAGCACGACGAACCGGTCCGAAACTGAGCCGATGAATGGGCGACGGGCCCAGTTGTTCCAGCAAGAGCCGATGACGGGCGGTGGGGTATCCCTTGTGCTTTGCAAACTCATAATCTGGATAGGTAGCATCGTAGTCGCGCATCAGACGATCGCGAGTGACCTTGGCCAGAATGGATGCACAGGCAATCGCGGCATCGCTGCCATCCCCACCCACAATCGGGTGGCAGGTCATGGATAGCTGAGCAGGGCAACGGTTGCCGTCGACATGAATGCGATCCAGTGAAACCCCTTGGTCGAGCAACTGAGTGACTGCTCGCCGCATGGCCAGAAGCGAGGCCTGAAGAATATTGATTTCGTCAATCTCGGCCACGCTGGCTTCCGCAATGGCATAGGCATGTGCCTGTGTGATGATTTGGGTAGACAGGGATTCACGTTGACGTTCGCTGAGTTTTTTCGAATCATTCGCCCCCGCGATAGGCCGCGCATGATCAAGCACCACTGCCGCCGCAACAACGGGCCCCGCCAATGGCCCCCGCCCCGCTTCGTCGACGCCGGCATACCAACCATCCGCCAGGGTCACATCGAACAAGGAAATTTGCCGCATACTTAACCCAATGCCTTCATATTCATTTCTTTCATGCTATCGAGAATCCCACCCATGTCTGCTGCCGTTCCCCTGCTTGATCCGGATTGCCTGTTTATTGCAGCGGGCGAGGCCTCAGGTGACCATTATGCGGCAGCACTCTTTCACACGCTGAAACAACGTCACCCCCAGCTCAGGGCACTGGGGCTGGGCGGGATGGAGAGCCGGGCGGCGGGCATCGACACGGTGGTCGATCTCCAGACCGTATCGGTCATGGGGCTCGTTGAAGTGCTCGGCCACTATGGCCAACTCAAGCGCGCCCTCAACACACTGATCGCCGCCCTGGAAACGAACCGCCCCGCCCTGCTGGTCGTGATCGACTTTCAGGAATTCAACCAGCGCCTGGCGCGCGCAGCCCGAGCACGGGGCATTCCGGTCCTGTTTTTCGTGGCACCTCAAGTCTGGGCCTGGCGCCCCAAACGAGCCCGACGCTTCAGGGAAGTCGCCGATCACCTGGCCGTATTATTCGATTTCGAGGTTCCACTGTTCGCGCAGTACGGCCTGCCCACCACCCATGTGGGACACCCTTTACGAGATTTGATGGAACCGGATGTGCTCAAATCCAGGGAGCCACAGCGCTATGCACAGGTCACCCGAACAAATCGGGAAGCGCTTGGACTCGATCCGGACTGTCGCTGGATCGGATTGCTGCCCGGAAGCCGCCGCAGTGAAATCGGCCGCCTTCTGCCGCTGATGCTCGCAACCGCCGAACATCTGATGGCACGTTACCCGGATTGGAAATTTGTTCTGCCTCTGGCCTCATCGATTGACCCGGCCTGGTTCCAGGAACAACTCCACGCCGCTCAGCCCACGGCAAGTCTGCTGGCCGCGTTGACCATCGTCCCGGGTCAGGCCCGGCGCGCCATGGCGGCCAGCGATGTCCTTTGCATCGCATCAGGCACTGCCACGCTGGAAGCTGCGCTGATCGGGACGCCCATGGTGATCTCCTACCGCACGAACCCCCTCACCTACTGGATTGCAAAACATCTGGTCCACATCGAACGCATCGGCCTGCCCAATATCATTCTGGGTCGAAACGCCGTGCCCGAATTGATCCAGTCAGACGCGACACCCGAGGCACTGGCCGCTGCGGTGATCGCGCTCGTTGGCGAGACAGACGCGGCTCAGGCACAGAAAAAAGCATTGGAGGAGATTCAGGGGCATTTGGGTACGCCGGGTGCACTGAACAGGCTAGCGCATCTGGCAGAATCACTGATGGGCACTGATACCAAACAAGCCAGTTGAGCAAGCCCGGGCCGGTCAGGACGAATGCGAGCCCGTCAGAAGATATGGGTCCAGAAGCTGCTTCAACGTCCCTTCAGACAGATCGGTCATTTCCAGAGCAATCTCGAGCACCGAACGCTGCTCGGCATAGGCGCGTTTAGCGATTTTCGCGCCCAGTTCATAGCCGATCACCGGATTGAGTGCCGTCACGAGAATCGGATTCATGCTCAGGGCGCGCGCTATGTTTGCCTCATTCACCGTGAATCCGGCAATCGCCTTGTCCGCAAGCAATCGCATGGCTTGCGTCAGCAAACGGGTGGATTCCAACACATTCTGCGCGATCAACGGCAGCATGACGTTCAGCTCGAAATTTCCAGACTGTCCGGCCAGTGCGACCGCCGCATCCAGTCCCTGAACCTGAGCCGACACCATTGCAACAGCCTCCGGGATGACCGGATTAACCTTCCCCGGCATGATGGAACTGCCGGGCTGCAGATCCGGAAGGCTGATTTCGCCCAAGCCGGCCAGCGGCCCGGCATTCATCCAGCGCAGGTCATTGGCAATCTTGGTGAGAACAATGGCCACGCCACGGAGCGCGGCGCTATAGGCGACAGGTTCGTCCTGCGCCGAGAGACCGGCGAAGGGACGCGGCATCAGCCGATACGACCCATCGGTCAGTTGGTTGAGCTTGGCAATAAAGGTCGAACCGAACCCTTCCGGTGCATTGATGCCCGTACCGACTGCCGTACCGCCCTGCGGCAACGCCGAAAGCCGATCCACGGCCTGCACCACACCCAGCCGCGCCCCCGCCAATTGATCAATAAACGCGCCCAGAACCTGATCAAACCGGATCGGCATGGCATCCATCAAATGGGTTCGCCCCGTCTTTGTCACCGACCCCAGCGCTTTCGCCTTAAACGCAAGCACGCCAGACAAATGATCCAGCGCCGGAAGCAACGCCATGCGTGCGGTCTCGACGGCCGCGACCCGAATCGTGGTCGGGATCACATCGTTAGAGCTTTGGCTCATGTTGACATGATCGTTGGGATGCACGGGAATGCCCGAGTCAGTCGCCAGTCTGGCGATCACCTCATTGGCATTCATGTTGGTACTCGTGCCAGAACCCGTTTGGTAGACATCAATCAGAAAGGCATCGAGATAGTGGCCTGCACCAATTCGCTGCCCCATCAGACTGATGGCGGCCGCCATTATGGGATCCAGCCCGCCCACGACCGCATTGGCCTCGGCACAGGCCGCCTTCACCCAACCCAATGCCCGGATGAACTCGGGCGGTAGCGCGTGACCACTGATCGGGAAGTTATCCAATGCACGCTGAGTTTGGGGGCCATAGAGGGCATTCGCAGGAATGCGAACGGGGCCGATACTGTCATGTTCGATTCGAAACAAAGAAGTCATGTCGGTTCTATCACTTATCAGCGGGTAATACCGCGCTCGCTCATTCGGATGAAGGCCAGCATCTGCGCCAGGGCGACATCATGCTTCGCCGCCTCGTCAAATTCGGCCCAGGTTTTGTCATCACCCTGCTTTTTGACCAGCTGCCGAAAGGCGCGGCTCAGAAGGTTGACAGTTTCTGATGAGAAATTTCGCCGCTTCAGACCCTCTTTGTTCAAACCGATCGAGCGTGCACGTGCACCATCGGCCATCACAAAGGGCGGAACATCCTTGGATATCTTACTGAAGCCACCAATAAAGGCATGCGCGCCGATGCGACAAAACTGATGCGCCACCGCAAAGCCACCGAGAATCGCATAGTCGCCCACACTCACGTGACCAGCCAGCGAAGCGGCATTGGCGAGGATCACATGCTGACCAATATCGCAATCATGGGCAATATGGGCATAAGCCATAATGAGGTTGTCTGAGCCTATTCGTGTCACGCCCCCGCCACCCTGCGTCCCACGATGGATGGTCGAAAACTCTCGAATCTGGTTCCGGTCACCAATTTCGACCGACGACGATTCGCCCCGAAATTTCAGATCCTGTGGAATTTCACCAATAATCACATGTGAAAACACCTGATTATCACGCCCGATTCGACAGGGACCCTTCAGAATAGTATGGCTGTCGATGCGCGTACCCGCCGCAATTTCCACAGCGCCCTCGATCACCACATAAGGCCCGACAACCACGGAGGGGTCGAGTTTGGCCTCGGGTGAAATAATCGCGGTTGGATGAATCACGCAGCAACTTCCTTGGCAACACATTTGATCAGTGCCTTGGCGGCGAGTTCATCACCGACATGCGCTTCGCATTGAAATACGCCCATGCCGCGGACAAGACGTTTGAGCGTGACACGAATCGTCAGCTGATCGCCCGGTTCGACAACCCGGCGGAAAGAGACCTCATCCAGACCAACCAGCATGTACAGCGAATTCGGATTCGGCACCACACCCTGACTGCTAAAAGCCAGAACCCCAGTCGCCTGAGCCATGGCTTCCGTAATCAGCACACCGGGCATGATGGGACGAACCGGAAAATGCCCCTGGAAAAAAGGTTCGTTATAGGTGACATTTTTGATCGCCACAAGATAATCGTTGGGCGCCCAATCCGTGACACGATCAATCAGCAGGAACGGATAGCGATGGGGCAGAAGATTCAAGATGTCCTGAATCATGATGGTCTTTGCAGTCACGGGGTTTCCTCATCAGAAAGCGGTAGTGTAGAGAGGCTCGATTCGATTGCATGCAGGCGCTGAGCCATGCGATCGAGCTGTTTAAATCTTGCGGCGTTCTTGAGCCAACGATCATTTGTATCCAACGGCGTCCCGGCGGAATACACACCGGGCTTGTGGATCGAACGGGTAACCATGGACATCCCGGTGACATGCACCCCATCCGCAAGGCTCAGATGACCGGCAAGACCCACCCCGCCACCCAGCGTGCAGTGCTTGCCAACCACACTGGAACCGGCAAGGCCCGCGCAGCCCGCGATGGCAGAGTGTTCACCAATCTCCACGTTATGGGCGATCTGGATCAGATTGTCGAGTTTGGCGCCATTAGCGATTCGGGTATCGTCCAGTGCGCCGCGATCCACAGTCGTGTTCGCCCCGATGTCCACATCATCACCGATCAAAACCCGGCCAAGTTGAGGAACACGACGCCACTGCCCTCCCTGCTGGACAAGACCAAACCCATCCGAACCAATCACGGCGCCCGGTTGGATGACGCAACGCGCACCCACCTGACATCCATCGAGAATGGTGACACGGGCAATCAATCGAGAGGCCGCTCCGATGGCAACCTCGCGGCCGAGAATACAGCCAGGACCGATCTCAACACCATCGGCCAGATCGCAGCCCGGGCCAATGATACTGAGCGGTCCGACCACCACGGATGGCGCCAGCCGTGCCGAAGGATCGATGAGCGCAGAAGGATCAATGCCTTGATAGATAGGTCGCGGAGGACGAAGTCGCTCAGCAATGTCGATAAAAGCGAGCTGGGGATGTGCGACGCAGATCACCGTCGCCGTTTCAGGCATCAGATCGTGATGATCCGAAGTGCAAAGTATGACCCCTGCCCGACTTTGCTGTGGGTGGTTTTCACGACGATTGCCAATGAAAAAAGCGAGATCAGTCGGGGTTGCAGAGGCCAGAGAAGCGACATCGAAAATATGACGATCAGAATCGCCATGGATAGAGGCGGAAAGAACCCGGGCAATTTCCGCTGCTGTGATACCCCTGCTGTGCTCTTCCTGCATCCGATGCGCCAATCCTATTGATCGGGAATGATGGATCGATTATTTGCCGCTTTTGACGTCTTGCTGCAGTTTCGCCAAGACATCACTGGTGATGTCTACTTGTGGCGCAGCGTATACGACACCTTCAGCCAACACGAGGTCATACCCCTTGCTCTTGGCAACTTCTTTTATGGTGCTCAGCACGACGCGCTGCAATTTGCCCAACTCCTCGTTTTTGCGAAGATTCAGGTCATCACGGAAATTGCTCTGCATACGCTGCAAATCCCGCAATTGTCGATTCAGTTCCTGCTCTTGCTTGGAACGCTCGCTGTCACTCATGGTGACGCCATCTTTATTCAGCTTGTTTTCGAGGTTCTGAGCGGCTTGCTGGGCATCACGGATTTCCTTTTCGCGGGGCGCAAATTCCTTTTCCAGTTTCTTCTTGGCAATATCAGCTTGAGGGGCCTGTTCCAGCAGCGTTGAAGAGTTAACGAAGGCAATCTTTACCTCAGCCGCCTGAGCCGAAATCGCGAACACCAGAGTCATCATGGACACAAACAATAAAGCAAAGCGGTTCACGCTAATTCTCCCCAAACAAATAAAAGCAAAACCCATATGCCGCCACACGAAGGCGGGCCTGCATTATTACACAGCCCCGGTCATACCGCGTAAAACGGCCAGAAAAAACCCGCGGCACTACTAGAAGTTTGCGCCCACGGAGAACTGGAAGATCTGCGTCCGATCACCCGGCTTGTTATTCAGTGGCTTGGCGACGCTGAACACCAAGGGGCCCACCGGGGAAATCCAGTTGAATCCGATACCGACAGACTGTCGCAACGAAGGCATGCTGAAATCCTGATAGGACCGATAGGTATTCCCCACGTCCCAGAACAAAGACATTCGCACCGAATTGGCCTGACTCGTCAGGAACGGAACGGGCGTGATGAGCTCAATACCGCCAGCCGTCATGAGGCTGCCACCCATCGGGTTGCCCGCAGAATCCACCGGACCCAGCGAATAATCCTGGTAGCCGCGCACGGACTGAATCCCGCCGGTGTAGTAGTTCAGGAAAGGCGGCAGACCGTTGTAATACTGACTAACCCCGGTGTAGGTCGTCTTGGTGTTGCCGTAAGCCTGCGCCATACCGATCTGTGCATGGCCGGACAAGGTCGTATTCTTCCACAGCGGCACGTATACGCGACCACTATAGTCGCCCTTGTAATACAGCAACTGGCTACCGGGCACCGCCACTGTCGCCGACAGCTTCTGGTAGATGCCCGAGGTCGGGAAAATCGATTTGTTACGGGTGTCATAGGTCAGCGCCGGAATGACACTGAGCGTATAAAAGCTCTTGCCATCAAAACCCGGACCCGGTTGATCACCGTTAACCGGAATGCCGGTGATCCAGCTGGGTGAATAACCCGTCGATTTGAGCTTTTGTTGCTGCAATTGGAAACCAATACTTGCAAAGGTCTGCTCGGACAGCGGCACACCGAAGTTGATGTTACCGCCATACGAATCCACCAGATATTGCGACAGCGACAACGCGGCCGCATTCTGGCGGGTATAGAACAATCCAAAGCCCTGGCTGATACCATCTACGGTGAAGTACGGATTGTTGTAATTGAACTGCACACTAGTCTGGTAGGAACTCCGTTGCAGGTTGATCCCGACAGATTTCCCCGACCCAAGGAAGTTGGACTGATTCAGCCCCAGGTTGAACAGCACTCCCTCGGACTGCGAATAACCGACACCTGCGGTAAACGAACCGGACAGCTGCTCGGTGATGTCATAGTCAACATCCACCTGATCGGGAACGCCGGGCACCGGCTTGATCTTTTGATCCACGCTCTGAACAGACGGCAAGCGTTGCAGTCGTTCCTTAGAGCGATCCAGTTTATTGGCCGCATACCAACTGCCTTCCATCTGACGCATTTCACGCCGGTAGACTTCTTCATTGGTATTGAAGTTGCCATTGAACTCGATCTGCCGCACGGTGACACGATCGCCCGGCTTAATATTGAAGTCGAGTGCAACCGTCTTGTCCTGCTCGTCAATTGTCGGGGCGGGTTGAACATGCGCCAAGGCGTAACCGTCATTCCCCAGACGCTTGGCGATTGCATCGGAAGTATCAATAACTTCCTTACGATTGAAGTACTGGCCAACCTTAACCTGATCAAGCTGCTTCAGGGTTGCCTGGTCCAGCAACAGATTCCCGGAAAACGTGACCGCACTGACTTTATAGCGTGGGCCTTCGCTGACGTTGATCACAATATCGATCTGCTTGCGATCGGGGGTAATACTGACTTGCGTCGAATCCATCGCGACCTTGAGGTAGCCTCGATTGAGGTAGAAAGAACGCAGGCTCTCCAGGGAGGCGGCCATCTTTTCCTTGGAGTATTGATCCGAATTGGACCAGAACTCCCACCACGGCACCGGATGCACCTCAAGCTGACCAAGCAGTTCGGATTCGGAAAAATCATGATTGCCAATAATCCGGATCTTCCGGATGCTGGCCGGCTTGCCTTCATAGATATCGATCAATACGGATACGCGATTGTCTTCGAGCGGCTTGACCGTGGTCTCGATCTGAACACCGTACTGCCCCATGCCGTAATACACGCGCTGCAGCTCGGTCTTCATTTTGTCGAGCGCCTGCGGGTCCAGCACATGACCCTGCGCCAGACCAATGCCCTTCAGCGCTTTCTGGAGCTTTTCGGTTTCAACCTTCTTGTTCCCCTTCACCTCAATGGATGAAATGGTCGGCCGCTCCTTGACCCGAATCACCAGCGCATTGTCGAGACGCCCCACGTTCACATCGCTAAAGAAACCCGTCTTGTATAGCGCGTCGATCACACGCGTACTATCGGCATCCGTAAAATCATCCCCAACATGGTAAGGAATGTAGGTGAATACCGTCCCTGGGGTCACGGTACGAAGCCCCTCGACCTTGATATCGGAAATGACAAAGGCTTGAGCCAATGCGGGGATCAACAGAAACGCGCCCATGAGCGGGGCCAGTAAAATGCGGGGGTTCAGTGTCATGCCGAGGTCATTTCCCAGAATATCGGGCCAAAAAAAATTGATTGCAAAGCAAACTTAAAAGAAGCGCCTGAGTATACCCGCTTCACCGTCACAAACGAGCGAACCGGTTTAAAAAAACGCCTGCGATCTTTATCTGAATCACACATCAACCGAATCATTGTGTCTGAGACTCAGGGGTGCATCAACCGGGCAATATCGTTGTAAAAGGCGACAACCATCAGACTCACGAGGAGAAACAGCCCGACGCGCGTGGCCATCGCTTCGAACTGAGCACCCACGGCCTTGCCGCGAATCGCCTCGACCACATACAAGGCGAGATGTCCTCCATCCAACAGGGGCACGGGCAGCAGGTTCATGATGGCAAGCGATAAACTGACCAGCGCCAGGAAGCCCAAAAAGGTCGAAAATCCCAGCAAAAGACTCTGCCCCGCAAACTCGGCAATCGCCACCGGTCCGGATAGATTCGACAGACTAGCCTGCCCGCTGATCAAGCCACCAAATACCTGAAAGGTCAACGCCGTCATCTTCCAGCTTCGATCAACGGCCATGGTGAAAGCCGTCACCGGGTTAAAACGCTCCAGAAGCAGCAGATGTACGCCGGCATCTTTCGCCCGCTTCAGCGCAGCCGGGCTCAGACCAATCTCGGCACCAATACGTCCGACTTCCTCTGTGCCGACTTTCACCGTACGGGGTGTCACGGTCACGGCTTGCACTTTTCCTGCCCGATCAACCTGGAACGTCAGTGATTTCCCCGCAGCGCGTCCGATGATCTGGATCAGATTGGCGGGATCACGGTAGGAATGACCGTCAACTGAGCGAATCAGATCACCGGCTTTCAGGCCAGCTTCTGCAGCGGGGGTGCCCGACATTATCTTATGGATGACGGCCAGCCCGGGGGGGGACCAGAGCCGGTATCCGATTTCCTGGAGCACATTCCGAGGACGTCCATCGGTCGATCCGGATAGCGGGTTCAACTGGGTCAGATCCAGTGTCCCCATATTGATGGCGCCCTGATGCTCATATTGTATCGGCACCTCGGCATTCGCCACGCCACCTTCCAGAACCGCAAGTCGCAAATCCGAGAGCGTATGAATGGTGGAACCGCCGACTTGCGTGATCACATCTCCATCCTGGAGTCCACTTTTGGCCAGAATGGAAGCCGGCGGCAGGACCCCGACTTTCGGCAAGACACCCTGAACGCCGACCATGAACATCGCCATCCACAGCACGATCGCCAGGATGATGTTGGCAACCGGACCGGCAAGAACAATCAGAAATCGCTTCCAGACCGGCTGGCGATTGAAGGCCCGATGCTGCTCCGACGCGATCACCGGACCCTCGCGTTCGTCAAGCATCTTCACATAGCCACCCAGGGGCAGCATGGCAATCCGATATTCGGTCTGATCCGGTCCACGCCGGGTGGACCACAAGGCTTTGCCGAACCCCAAAGAGTAGGCCAACACCTTGACCCCCAATCGTCGGGCCATCCAGTAATGCCCAAACTCGTGAAAGGCGACCAGCACCCCGATCGTCAACAGAAAGCCCAGAATACTCATTGCGACACTCATCACACCACCTGCTGCTTGCTGGGAATACGTACTTGCGATCCGATCATTTTCAATCGGTTCATGCCCGCCACTGCCATTGCGCGCACCTGTTTATCCAGCGCTAAAACCGCATCGATCGAATCCGGAGGATTATAGACCGCTGTACCTTCTGCCAACACGGTCTCGAGGGTTTTCTCGATCAGCAAGGGTATTTGCATGAAGGACAATCGACCATCCAGGAAAGCCCCAACAGCGATCTCATTGGCGGCACTCACCGTCAGCGGGGCGACGCCGCCCAGCCGGAGGGCATCATAAGCCAGGCGCAAACAGGGAAAACGAACCACATCCGGCGCCTCAAAATGCAGACCGCTGGCCGCGCACAAATCCAGATCATCGACCCCGGATTCGATACGCTCGGGCCAGGCCAGCGCATGGGCAATTGGCGTACGCATGTCGGGCCGCCCCATATGGGCCAGCACCGAGCCATCCGCGAACTGAACCAGCGAATGCACGATGGACTCGGGATGAACCACCACCTCAATCCGCTCCGGCGACATGCCGAACAACCAGGCCGCCTCGATGACCTCCAGTCCCTTGTTCATCATGGTCGCCGAATCAACCGAAATCTTCCGGCCCATCGACCAGTTCGGATGGCGGCATGCATCCTCAGAGGTAATATGTGCGAAGTCTGCAGCAGGCAAGGTCCGGAATGGGCCACCTGAGGCCGTTAGAATCAGTTTCTCGACGGCTTTCGCCGGCGGCACCCCAACGGGGAGGCACTGAAAAATGGCATTATGCTCGCTATCGACTGGAATAATCGTCGCACCCGTGGCCGACGCTGTGCGCATCATGAGTGCGCCCGCCGCAACCAGCGACTCCTTGTTGGCCAACAACACACGCTTGCCAGCCTGTACGGCCGCCCAGGTCGATGCCAGACCCGCCGTGCCAACAATGGCCGCAACCACGATATCCACGGCAGAATCCGCAGCCAACGCAGTCAACGCCTCAGGCTCATCGATCACTGCGGGGCGTTGATCGGCATCGGGGATTTCCCGGCACAATCGATCACGCAGCAACTGCGCGGCCACAGGATCCGCAACACCGACCTGACGCGGGTGGAAGCGTTGAATCTGCGTCCAGAGGATATCGATCCGGGCATGGGCAACAAGCGTCTCGACAGCGTACCGATCCGGGTGCAGCTCAATTACGGCGAGCGTGCTGACCCCGATACTGCCGGTGGAACCAAAAATAGCAATATTTTTCAAACGCCTGCCCACACCCCAATAATTATTAGTTGCGCCCTGAAAATCGTCGGCCATCTTGATCGAAAGCCCCGCTCGGTTTTATCGCGAAGGTGTCGCAAAAACGCCTTCCTGGCTGAGTTAGTGCAGGGTCAGGTAATGCATCTGGGCAAGTGCCAGCAACCATACCGGCATCGCCGCCAGTTGACCATCCAGCCGATCCAGCAACCCACCATGCCCCGGAAGAAGTTGCCCGCTATCTTTCGCCCCGGCCTCACGTTTGAGTCGAGACTCTTCGAGATCTCCAGCCACGGAAAAAAGTGCGACGCCCATGCTCCAGAGCGCAAGTTGCCAGGAAGGAACCGTCGCAAAAAGCGGCAATGCTGCGCCAATAGCCGTCAAGACACCGACACCCACCAACCCACCAACAAGACCTTCAATCGTCTTGCCGGGACTGAGCGCGGGGGCCAATTTGCGCCGTCCCCAGGCACGACCCGCAAAATAGGCCAGAGAATCAGCGACAGCCACGATCATCACACCGAAAATCAACAACCATGGCCCCTCAGGCTGTCGATGAATTTCAACGACGGCATACCAGAACAGGGGGAGGATGAGGACACCCAGAAGGGTACGGAACCAGGCGGGACGATGTCGGCTGGCATTTCGGTGGTTTTGCCACAAGCCCGCCATCAGCAACAGCCAACCGAACATGGCGGCCCCCGCCAACCAGGGCGTCTCATCAGGAGACAGCAATAGGAAAAGCATCGATCCAATACTGAACATCACCAGCAGGGCCACACCCCGGAGAAATCTGGACGTGCAACTCAGGCGGAACCACTCATACCCCAACCCAAGCGTCATCAAACTCATGAAGCCGATGAAAGCCCACTCGGGAAAGGCCAGGATCACCATCAGCCCGAAGGCAGACAATCCCAATCCAGTCAGAATTCTCACTTGCATAGCCGTCATGACGTGGGTCATATGTCGGGAAATATTCATTCGTCCAATCCACCAAACCGCCGCTCTCGGGCGGCATACCACTGCAAGGCATCCCTGAAATGAGCCTCGTCAAACGCGGGCCATAAACAATCCGTAAAATACAATTCGGCATAAGCCAGTTGCCAGAGCAGAAAATTGCTGATCCTCTGCTCACCCCCCGTACGAACAAATAGATCGACCGGCGGATAAGTGGCTGTGGACAGGTTTTGCTCGAATACGGAACGCAGTGCGGCAGGGTCGTCGTCCAGACGAATCCGCCCTTCAAGCGCCGCCGAAGCCAGTTGCTTGGCAGCATGCAGGATATCCCACTGCCCCCCGTAACTCACCGCAATCAACAGATTGAGGCCCGTATTATGTTCCGTCTGTTGTTCAGCCTGAATCATCAGGCTACAAATACGTGCCGAGAGCGGCTCACGATCACCGATGAAGCGAATTCGGACGCCATGGGCATGCAATTCGTCCATATCACGCTCAAGTGCGTAAGCGAACAACCCCATCAGGGCTTCCACCTCTTCAGGCGGACGTGACCAGTTCTCTGATGAGAAGGCAAACAGAGTCAGTACAGGAATTTGAGCCCGACTGGCGAGCTCGATCAAACGACGAACCGCTCGTCGGCCGCGTTGATGGCCGATCGACCGGGGCAGATGCCGTGCCTTGGCCCAGCGCCCATTGCCATCCATGACAACCGCGATGTGTCTCGGCAATCGTTCCCGATCGAGCGACAGGACAAAAGAATCGGGCGCCGTCGTGGAATCTGACGACTCAGGCGAAGAATGAAGACTACGGTCGTTCACGCAGAATCAGGCTTCCATCAGCTCTTTTTCCTTTTCAGCCACCAGTCGATCGATTTCAGTCACGCATCCATCGGTCAGCTTCTGAACGAGATCCTGCCCACGGCGCTCGTCATCCTCGGAAATCTCTTTATCCTTGAGCATGTTTTTCAGATCGTTGTTGGCATCTCGACGAATATTGCGTACGGCGACCTTGGCACTCTCGCCCTCGTTACGCACTACCTTGCCCAGTTCCCGACGACGCTCTTCCGTCAGCGCAGGCATTGGCACACGAATCGTCAACCCGGAGGTGGACGGGTTAAGGCCCAAATCGGATGTCATGATCGCTTTTTCGATTTTCCCGACCATGTCCTTTTCCCAAGGCATGACAGATAGCGTCCGCGCATCGTCGGCCGACAGCTTGGCCACCTGGGACAGGGGAACCATACTGCCGTAATAGTCGACGGTCACATGATCCAGGATGCTGACATGAGCCCGCCCGGTGCGAATCTTGGCCAGGTCGATTTTCAGGGCATCGATGCTTTTATGCATCCGGACATCACAGTCTTTTCTAATATCTTCAATCATAAAAATACTCCTAAGCTGTCACCAGCGTGCCCACAGGTTCGCCCATCACGGCGCGAACCAAATTATTCGGGGCATGAATGTCGATCACCATCATGGGCATACCCTGGTCGCGACACAATACAATTGCAGTCGCATCCATCACGCCCAGCCGCTGATCCAGCGCCGCATTATAGGTCAGCTGATCATAACGCAGTGCGTTCGGATTCTTGACCGGGTCCGAATCGTAGATCCCATCGACCTTGGTCGCCTTGATCATGATATCCGCCTGGATTTCAATGGCTCGCAAGCTTGCGCCAGAGTCTGTTGTAAAGAATGGGTTACCGGTCCCGCCGACCAGGATCACAATCCGCCCCTTTTCCAGATGGCGAATTGCCCGGCGTCGAATAAACGACTCGCAGACCGAAGGAATCGACAGGGCAGACATGACACGCACCAGCAGACCGCGCTGCTCGAGCACATCCTGCATGGCCAATCCATTCATGACTGTAGCAAGCATCCCCATCTGGTCGCCCGTGACACGATCCATTCCCGCCTTTGCCAGACCTTCACCCCGGAAAATATTGCCACCACCGACCACGATCGCCACCTCGACACCCATGGCGCGTAGCGTCAGCACATCGTCGGCAAGACGAAAAATAATCGCCGGATCGATACCGAAGGCCTGATCGCCGGTCAATGCCTCACCGCTTAACTTCAGCAGCACACGTTTATAACGAGGAGCGGGTTGGTCTGTCATATCAATCCTCAAGCAATCAAATTAGGCGCGGAATCGTGCTCAAAAAAAGGCCGGAGTTACCTCCGGCCGACTTCAGGAACCATCAGGCCCCTTTGATTTGGGCCATAACCTCGGCGGCAAAGTCGCCGGTTTCCTTTTCAATACCCTCGCCCACTTCGATCCGGCTAAAGCGGACACAGCTGGCGCCTTTGTTCTTCAGAAGCTTGCCAACGGTCAAGTCCGGATCCTTCACGAAGGGCTGGCCAACCAGTGCGATTTCCGCCAGGTATTTGCGAATACGACCTTCAACCATTTTCTCGATGATGTCCGCAGGCTTGCCGCTATCTGCAGCCTGAGCGATGAAAATCTCGCGCTCTTTAGCCACCAGCGCGGCATCGACATCAGACTCATTCACGCATACCGGACGGCTGGCCGCAACATGCATGGCGATATCCCGAGCCAACTCGACATCCCCGCCATCAACGACTTCGACCAGTACACCGATTCGCTCACCATGTCGGTAAGCACCGACGACACCCTGGGTGCTGTACCGCTCAAAACGACGAATCTGCAGATTTTCACCCAGCTTGGATACCAGCGCCTTGCGCATATCTTCAACGGTCTGACCATTAATTGTCATGGCCAGCAGTGCCGCCATATCGGCGGGATCACTCTGAAGAATCAGGTCAGCCAGGCTTTGTACAAAACCGGAGAAATCCGGGTTTTTGGCCACAAAATCCGTCTCGGAGTTGACTTCAATCAATGCCGCGGTACGGCCATCATCAGAAACGGCCACACCGATCTGGCCTTCGGCCGCCACACGTCCAGCCTTTTTGTCGGCCTTAGCCATGCCGTTCTTGCGCATGTATTCGATAGCGGCTTCGATATCGCCCTGGGTTTCTACGAGCGCACGCTTGCATTCCATCATGCCCGAACCAGTACGCTCACGCAGTTCCTTGACCAGACCGGCACTAATCGTTGTCATAATTTATTCCTCTCAAAATATTAATGTGAATAGGGTGGATAACAATAACGGGTCACCAGGACCCGTCATACACGTTGTCTTACCTACGACCATCCAGGGTTTGCCCCAGGGACGATCTGAAATTCATTCATCAAGCCTGATCGGCCGCCGGCTCTTCAACGAAGTCGGAAGGTGTAATGGCAGAAGCACCTTTGGCTTCAAGCACCGTATCCGCCACTGCAGTCAAGTACAGCTGGATGGCACGAATCGCATCATCGTTACCCGGAATCACATAATCGATTCCCTTGGCGCTGCTGTTCGTATCAACAACACCAATCACCGGAATACCCAGCTTTTTGGCTTCGATGACGGCAATGTCTTCATGGCCAACATCGATAACGAACAAGGCACTTGGCAAGCGCTCCATGTCCTGGATGCCGCCCAGCGAGCGCTCAAGCTTCTCGCGCTCGCGCGTCATCATCAGACCTTCTTTTTTATTCAATTTAGCCAGCGAACCATCCTGTTCCATGGTCTGAAGCGTCTTCAAACGACGGACAGACGCACGTACGGTGGCGTAGTTAGTCATCATGCCGCCCAGCCAACGATGGTTGACATAGGGCATGCCACAGCGGGCAGCCTGCTCGGCGATCGGCTCGCGTGCAGACCGCTTGGTGCCGACGAACATAATGGTTCCGCCGCCGCCGATGACCTTGCTGATGAAGTTCAATGCATCATTGAACAGGGGAACGGTCTTTTCCAAATTGATGATATGGATGCGATTACGCTGACCGAAAATATAGGGCGCCATGCCCGGATTCCAATAACGAGTCTGGTGACCAAAATGCACACCAGCTTCGATCATTTGACGCATGCTTATAGATGCCATGATTTTTTGCCTTTAAATAAAGTTTGGGTTGAGCCTCCGCTCGGCCAAGAAGCGCAACCGTCAAGTAATATACTTTTCGGCACCCCGCGCTGCTTTAACACCGAGCGTGTGAATTACTTTCGCGGGCTATTAACCCACAAAGCGCGCGTATGATACGCAATTTCCAGCCAAAGGGGAAGATTTGACCCAGCAATTGGCCCTTCGCCCAGCGTCCTGCGGCGCCAGGCGAAGGGAGGAAGACCGGCAGAGTGATGCAAAACGCCAAGGGAAAGAGAAACAGTACGAAAATGACTAGAATCGGCCCATACGTCGTATAAATGGGGAAGCGTTATCGAACGCTGTATTACTCGTCATCAGCACAAACATGCACGGCTCAGCGTGCACGCTAACGATAGAGCAACACGACCGATTCGGCTGCGATGCCCTCGCCGCGGCCCGTAAAACCCAGACGTTCCGTCGTGGTTGCCTTGATATTGATGTGATCGACACACAGCGCCAACACCTCGGAGATTCGCTGACGCATGGCTGGAATGTGCGGCGCCATACGAGGCGATTGCGCGATGATCGTCATGTCCAGATTCCCGATCCGCCATCCCAGCGCACGGACACGATCGTGTACGTCACTCAGCAGAATCGTGCTGTCGATTCCCGCATAGGCCGGGTCACTATCAGGAAAAAGCTGGCCGATATCACCCAGGGCCACGGCACCCAGCAGGGCATCGCAAAGAGCATGAAGCAGGACATCACCATCGGAATGCGCCAGAAAGGCCCGATCGAAGGGAATCGGGACCCCACCCACCACAAGATGATCCCCCGGCATGAAAGCATGCACATCGAAACCATGCCCGACGCGAAATGGAATCGGAACCGCTGCGTTTTCGTCAGACATAGGCCGTTTCTCCCGGCGGGTGGTCGAAGCCCTGATCCCGCGACTCAGCCTCGGGGATAAAAACCCCTTGGGACTGCAGAATGAGGCGGGCCAAGGGAAGATCCTCGGGATGCGTCACCTTGATATTGTCCACCCGCCCGTCGACCAGCAGCGGCGCCATCCCAACGAATTCGAACGCGGAAGCCTCGTCCGTCAGCGGCGCTCCTGCGAGCCGTGCCTGTTCCATGGCGGATATCAGCCCGCCAAGCGGAAATATCTGGGGTGTCAGCGCATGGAAAACGTCCGTTCTCGGAACCGTCGATGCCACTCGCCCCGAGTCATTGGCTCGTTTCAGGGTATCGCGCACCGGCACGGCAAGCAGCCCGCCCGCAACCCCCGCAGCGGCTGCGGTAACCTGACGCAGCAAACGGCGCACATCAGAGGGATGAACACAGGGACGCGCCGCATCGTGTACGGCAACCCAGGTTTCGTGCCCACACTGCAACCGAGTGGATAAAAATGTAAGCGCGGCAAGCACACTATCGGCCCGCGTCGCACCGCCCCGCACGAAATGCAGTGGGTAATCCACAAAGCCGGCCAGCAGCGCTGGGGCCACGGCGTCCGCCTCGGACAAGGCAATCACGGCCCCCTGCAGCCCGGGCAGCCCGGCAAAACGCGACAGGGATACTTCCAGCATCGAGCGATTATCGAGCGCCAAATACTGCTTCGCGATCAGGGATTTCATCCGGCTGCCTTGGCCCGCTGCCGGAATCACCAACCACCATGCCGTACCGCTATTCGAGGGGCTATCGACCACGGGCCGTCATCACGGAGGGCGGGTGCGCCGTCGCACTTGTGGCGGCTCCCGGCTCGCCCGAAGTCGTGGGCACCGACTGGGTGCCGCCCCCAAGATCAGGATCCCGCGGCACCAAAACCGGCGTAATCTGATCCGGACGCGTGTCCTCGATCACCTGATAAAAACTTTCATGAGGACCGATCAGGCCCAGATCCAGGCGCGCGCGTGCTTCAACTGCCCCCAAGCCGGTCTTGAGATCATCCACCTCAGCAGCCAACTTGCGATTACGCTCCGAAAGAGAATCCTGCGACATGGTCAAATCACTCAACCGTTCTTCCTTTTGCCAAATACCGGGCAGCGAGGCATCACTGAACCACAGGCGCCATTGCAAGGCGCCCAATAACACGACCAAGAATATAAGCAGCGTCCGCATGGTGGCTCGAAGCCGGATTATCCGGTGCGCGAGCAATCAGCGCTCGAACACGGCCAGACCGGGGAAGCGGGCACGCGACCCCAGTGCCTCTTCAATCCGCAACAGCTGGTTGTATTTCGCCATGCGATCGGATCGCGACATTGACCCGGTCTTGATCTGCCCGGCGTTGGTCGCCACGGCCAGGTCGGCAATGGTGGTGTCCTCGGTTTCGCCCGAGCGATGGGAAACCACATTGGTGTATCCGTTCTCATCGGCCAACTTCATGGTTGCCAACGTTTCAGTCAAGGTGCCGATCTGGTTAACCTTGATCAAAATCGAATTGCAGATATGTTTATTGATCCCTTCGCGGAGGATTTTAACATTGGTGACGAATAAATCGTCGCCAACAAGCTGGATTTTCTTGCCCAGACGCTCTGTGAGCAGCGCCCAGCCGGCCCAGTCCTGCTCAGCCATGCCATCTTCGATGGAGAGGATAGGATACTTGTCGACCCAACCGGCCAACAGGTCGACCATCTCTGCGGCAGTGAAGGAGCGGCCTTCGGCTTCCAGGTGGTACTTCCCATCCTTGAAGAATTCTGAACTCGCTGCATCCAGGCCGATGAACACATCCTTGCCCGGCACGTAACCGGCCTGCTCGATCGCCTCGATAATGACCTGAATCGCCGCTTCATTCGACTCCAGATCCGGCGCGAATCCACCTTCGTCACCCACGGTCGTGCTCAGGCCGCGATCGGAAAGCACTTTCTTCAGAGTATGAAAGATTTCGGTCCCGTAACGCAGGGCTTCAGAAAAGCTCGGTGCGCCCGCAGGAATGATCATGAATTCCTGCATATCCACGGAATTGTCCGCATGGGCGCCGCCATTGATGATATTCATCATCGGCACCGGCAGAGTCACCGCCTCGTCGCCGCCCAGATAGGCGAACAACGGCTTGCCGGCAGCTGCGGCACCGGCATGGGCCGCCGCCAGAGAGACCGCTAACAGAGCATTCGCGCCGAGACGGGATTTGTTTTCAGTACCATCAAGCTTGATCATCACATCATCAATTGCCGCGAGATCGTTCACATCCATGCCGACGATCGCCGTGGCAATCTCGCCGTTTACATTGGCAACCGCCTTGCTGACACCCTTACCGCCAAAACGGGTCTTGTCCCCATCGCGCAATTCGATTGCTTCACGAATACCGGTGGATGCGCCAGAAGGAACGATAGCTCGCCCCATGAACCCACCCGTCACAAACACTTCGGCCTCTACGGTCGGGTTACCACGGGAATCAATTACTTGTCTTGCGCGAACGCCTTCGATGGCTGTCATTTTCACCGGTCTCCAAAAATTAAATCATTCATCACATATTCAAGGGTGTCATTTCCGCGTGACACGCGGACGACAAAAAATCATTTGGCGTTCAATAACGCCTGCTCGGGGAATCCCGCAGCCTTAACCACCCGGTCCAGGCTAATCAAGGTTTGCAAGAGTTCGGCCATCTCGTCAAGCGGCCAGGCATTCGGCCCATCTGAAAGCGCCTTGGCCGGGTCCGGATGGGTTTCCATAAACAAACCGGAGATTCCCGCTGCGACGGCGGCACGCGCCAATACGGGCACGAACTCACGCTGCCCACCGGAACTGCTGCCTTGTCCGCCCGGCAACTGCACCGAATGAGTGGCATCGAACACCACAGGCGCACCGGTTTGACGCATCACGGCGAGACTGCGCATGTCGGACACGAGATTGTTATAACCAAAACTGGCGCCACGTTCGCAGACCATGATCTGCTCGTTCCCGACCGCACGCGCCTTGTCGACCACATTCCCCATATCCCAGGGCGACAGGAACTGGCCCTTTTTGATATTAACGGGTTTACCCTGCCGGGCCACATTCTGAATAAAGTTCGTCTGGCGACACAGAAAAGCAGGTGTTTGCAACACATCAACCACCGACGCGACTTCATTCAGGGGCGTGTCTTCATGAACGTCGGTCAGAATGGGTACGCCAATCTGCGACCGCACACGCTCCAGAATCGCCAGCCCCTGCTCCAGACCCGGTCCGCGAAAACTCGTGCCCGACGAACGGTTGGCCTTGTCGAACGAGCTTTTGTAAATAAAGGGGATGCCCAGTGCAGTCGCCATTTCCTTCAGCCGACCAGCCGTTTCTTGGGCCAGTGCTTCTGACTCGATCACGCAGGGGCCGGCAATCAGAAAAATAGGCTGATCCAGCCCAACATTAAAATTCAGCAGCTTCATTGCGTTACCTCAGTATCGGCATCGCCGGATCGTTGCGCCAGCGCCGCTTGAATGAAAGCCGTAAACAAGGGGTGACCATCGCGCGGGGTCGAGTGGAACTCGGGATGGAACTGACAGGCAATGAAAAATGGGTGTGTGGGCAATTCGATGGTTTCCACCAGATGATTTTCTGCCGACCAGCCAGAAAAAACCAAACCGGCGTCCGACAGGGTTTTCTCATACCCATTATTGAACTCATATCGATGGCGATGGCGTTCATTGATTTCAGTCTGACCATAAGCGATTGCCGCGCGGGTATCGGGCTGCAGATGGCAGCGCTGTGCGCCCAGGCGCATGGTGCCGCCCAAATCAGTCTGCTCGTCGCGTTGAATCAATTCACCGGACTCATCGCGCCATTCTGTAATCAGGGCGATCACGGGATGCGTCGTATCCTTCCGGAATTCGGTGGAGTGCGCATCCGTCATACCGGCCACATGACGGGCAAACTCAATCACGGCCACCTGCATGCCGAGGCAGATTCCTAAATAAGGCTTACCGGACTCGCGTGCAAACCGTACGGCTGCAATCTTGCCTTCGACACCGCGCTCGCCGAATCCGCCCGGCACGAGGATGGCATCCATCTGCTCCAGGGGAGTCGTCCCCTCACGCTCGAACCGCTCGGAGTCAAAATAGTGAATATTGACGCGTGTTCGCGTCTGAATGCCGGCATGCAATAGCGCCTCATTGAGGCTCTTGTAGGCATCAATCAGGTCGACATACTTGCCCACCATGGCAATATCGACGATTCGATCCGGCTTGGTCTGCGCCTCGACGACCCGATCCCATTCGGTGAGATCGGCGGAGCCAGCGACCAGATGCAGCTTGCGCAGAACGATTTCGTCCAGTTTCTGGGCATGCAGCATACGGGGTATGCGGTAGATCGTGTCGGCATCGATGGCCGAAATGACCGCGTCGAAATCGACATTCGTGAACAGGGCGATCTTGCGGCGTTCCTCATCCGGCAGGGTTACTTCCGAACGACACAGCAGGATATCCGGCTGAATCCCGATCGAACGTAGCTCCTTGACCGAGTGCTGGGTCGGCTTGGTTTTCACCTCGCCAGCGGTCCGAATATAGGGCACGAGCGTCAAATGCATATAGATAGCACGCTCACGCCCGACTTCCACACCCAGCTGACGAATTGCCTCCAGGAACGGCAGGGACTCGATATCCCCCACGGTACCACCGATTTCGATCAGTGCCACATCGTAGCCCTTGCTGCCTTCAAGGATGCGGCGTTTGATCTCGTCGGTGATGTGCGGGATCACCTGCACCGTACCGCCAAGATAGTCGCCACGACGTTCGCGACGAATGACCGATTCGTACACACGCCCGGTCGTGAAATTGTTGCGCTGACTGACCGGGCTGCGCACGAAGCGTTCGTAATGTCCCAAATCGAGATCGGTTTCCGCGCCATCGTCGGTGACGAAAACTTCCCCATGCTGGAACGGACTCATCGTCCCGGGGTCGACGTTGATGTAGGGATCGAGCTTCAGCAGGGTGACCCGCAGACCACGGGATTCCAGCAATGCGCCGAGCGATGCGGCGGCAATTCCCTTGCCCAATGACGAAACCACACCACCCGTGACAAAAACAAATTTGGTCATGACCGAACCATCAAAAGTAGGAGACTAAAACGAAAGACCAAGCGATATCCACGCGTTAGTCAGCACGCGTGGATGCGATCACGAACAACGGTATAAACCCAGCCCCGCCAATCCTTGGCAGAATACCTCAACGCCCCGGTTGAAGTAACCCATTCCAGTGAAGACGGTAAAGGCGGAGACCGCTCGCGCCCTGCCCATGAAGCACGACCCGCGAACCAAACGCCGACTCGGACTCAATGACTGGATTGACGTGAAAATTGCGCGTTCCGGTGACCCCGGGAGTGCGGCTGATGGGCCGACATCATAAAACATTCGGCACCTGAGAACAATTTGGGTGCGTCGCCCCTTTGCCGATCAATAGCCTCTCAAATCATTCATGAGATAAATGTTATTCCACAAGCTTTTTGATTAAACTTATAGATTGGCTCAATAAATTTAGTTGACACGTGTACTCGGAACGGGCTAGCGTCTAGCCAACAACAGAAATTGCATCATTAATAATTAATTTGAAAAATAATTAGGTAGCTACTATTATGAACAAGGAACCAGCCACGATCAGTGACGAACAAATCGCCCGCCTCTTTTTCGATGGCACTCGGATGTGGCGCGCCCAACTCAACACGGTGCTCTCCGAATACGAATTGACCGCATCGGCTTGGTCGGTCATCCGCGTACTCCGGGATGAAGGTCAAGGGAAAACCCAAAAAGAACTCGCGAGCGAACTGGGCATCGAGGGACCCACGTTGGTCAAACTCCTCGACAGTCTGGAACGTCTGGGTTGGATCGAACGGCGGGTTGCGCCGACCGATCGCCGCGCAAAGACCATCTGGTTAATCCCGAATGCCATGGCGCAGATCAAGGAGGCGGATCAGAAACTGGGCACCCTTCGCCACGAAATCGTGTCGGTTTTGAATGAGAAAGATCGCGATGAATTCATCCGACTACTCTCATTGGTTCGCCAAAAACTGGAGCAGATGTGTCATGGGCCAAGTGCAGACGACGAAGGAGACGACAAATAGCGCAACGTCGAGCGCATCGGAGCCGGGTTCTGCCCCGGTTTCCGGCAAAAAATCAAACCCATCCCGCACCCGTCTGATTATTCTGATTCTTCTCCTGCTGCTCGGCAGCTGGCTTGGTGCGGGCTACTGGCATTATTCCAATCAATACCTCAGCACCGATGATGCTTTCATCAGTGGCAACCAGGTACAAATCGGTTCCGAAGTCTCCGGACTCGTCCTGTCCGCCCCCCTCAAAAACAATGATTTCGTCAAAAAAGGCGACCTCCTCTTTACGCTCGATCCCACCCCGTTCCTAGCATCCGTTCATGCCGCTCATGCGGGCATTGCCACCGCCGAACGAGAACAACGGACAGCAGAAGCGGCCATCATTACTGCCGAAGCCACCGTAAAGCAGCAGGAGGCTAGCGCCCGTTCCGCCCACGATCATCTTCAGCGCTTGCTGGGCATGCGCGAGCGCCAGTTCGTATCCGCGCAAGATCTGGATGACGCCCGCGCCGCCAACGCCGTCGCTCAGGCTGCCGTCAGCCAAGCACAAGCGGCTCTGGCCCAGGCTCGGGCGACGGCAGGTATAAACGGTCCCGATAACGATCGGATTCAGGCGGCGGAGGCGAAACTGGCGCAGGCCAACTATGCGCTCAGTCAAACCCAGGTTCGCGCCCCGATGTCGGGCATCCTGGCCAATTACAACCTGATGACCGGCCAACCCGTGGCCGCGGATCAGCCGCAGTTCTCGATCGTGGCCAAGAACGGGCTATGGGTAGACGCCAACTTCAAAGAAACCGATCTTGCGGCCATTCATGTCGGCGCCCTCGCCGAGGTCAATTCGGACATTTACCCCGGCCACGTCGTCCGGGGTAAAGTTTTGTCCATCGCAGCCGGAGCCGGCACCGCCTTTTCCCTGCTCCCCCCCCAGAATGCTACCGGCAACTGGGTCAAGGTGACCCAACGCGTGCCGGTTCGCATCGTGTTGGAAGAGCAGCCCGATGCCCCCCGCCTGCCGATCGGCACCAGCACGACCACGCGAATCGTGCTGACTCCGCACCCACTAAGTTTCTGGAAATCCCTATTGGCGGTTCTGGGTCTACCCGTATCGGGAAAGACCGGCCCGGCGACCTGATCCCATGGACGGGTACAGCAGGCTGACATCGTGAGCCCAGGGTTCGACTACACACGATTCACGTCACTCGAACGGTTCATGATCACCGTGGCCGTCATGGCCGCAACTGTCATGCAGGTGCTGGACACCACGATCACATCGGTGGCGCTGCCTTACATGGCGGGCGATCTGGGGGCCTCTCCCGATCAGATTTCCTGGGTACTGACCAGTTATCTGGTTGCCTCCGCCATTATCATGCCTCTGACGGGTTATTTCACCGACAAGATCGGACAACGCGAGTACCTGTTGTTCAGCGTCGGTTTGTTTGTAATTGCTTCCGCGCTCTGCGGCATTTCTGAAAATCTGGTGCAGATCATTGGATTCCGTCTTCTGCAAGGGGTAGCCGGTGCCGCGCTGGTTCCGCTGTCCCAAGCCATCATGATCCAGGTCTTCCCACCCGATCAACGGGGCAAGGCCATGGCGATCTGGGGTATCGGCGTCATGGTCGGCCCCATCCTCGGCCCCACCATCGGCGGCTGGATCACCCAAACCATTGATTGGCGCTGGACGTTCTACATCAACCTGCCGGTCGGACTGTTTGCCCTGGCCGCCATCAGCCGTTTTGCCCCCCGGGTGCCAAGGAAGAAAGGACGCACCATGGACTGGACAGGATTCATCTTGCTCGGGCTTGCGATCGGCGGGGTGCAATATGTACTGGACCGCGGCAATCAGGACGACTGGTTTTCCTCACCCCTCATCGTTTCCGCCGCCCTGATTGCCATTGTGTCAGCACTGTTTTTCCTATGGCTGAGCTTCATCCCCAATCGGGCACCGGTATTTTCCCTGAGCATTTTCAGAGATCACAACTTTACCCTCGCCAACGGCATCATGATCCTGATGGGGGTGGGGATGTTCGGCGCCATCTATGTGCAGCCACTCATGCTGGAACGTGAAATGGGCTACCCCGTGTTGACGACCGGTCTTGCCCTCGCGCCCAGAGGCATCGCCAGCATGATCGCCATGATGGTCGTCGGCCGGATCATCAATTACGTGGATACACGCCTGATCATCGGTTTCGGGATTTTTCTCAGCCTCGTCGGCAGCTGGGGCATGATGCAATATAACCTCAACATCGATACCTGGCAGGTGGTCTGGCCCCTGCTGTTCCAGGGCGCAGGCATCGGCATGATTTTCGTTCCCCTGTCGACGATTGCATTCTCGACGCTTGCGCCACAGTTCGCCGCAGAAGCTGCCGGGCTGTTCAGCCTGATTCGGACCGTCGGTTCCTCGATCGGCATTTCCATTGTCGCGACCCTGGTCAGTCGCCATGCACAGGCGGCCTGGAATCAGCTGGGGGGCGGCATCACACTCGAAAATCCGTTGACTTGGCAGTATCTGGCCCCGCTGCATCTCGCCCCGAACACCCCAGCGGGTGCCGCTATCCTGAGTCAGACGCTGATGGCCCAATCGGACATGCTGGCCTACCATGATGCCTTCGTGCTGATATTTGTCAGCTTCCTGATCATGGTGCCCGTGGTCCTCACCTTCCGCGCGCCACGAAAAGATACAACACGGCCCCCCGCTCCCCCCACCGCCGAATAATGCCCGCCTCGCGCTCGCACGCCATTCCACGCGATACCGAACAAAACGGCTCGCATCCACGCGAAGACTTTTGGTTATACTCGGAAGAATAAAGTGGATCGAGGATCGTATGCCGCGCAGATTTTTCCGCAAATGGGCACCCAGCCGGGAAACGGTTCTGGCGCCTTCGTTCATGCGCCCGTTCTCCAAATGGCTCGTTCACCCGAATCTCTGGCATTTTAACCGCCGCTCGGTATCCGGTGGCGTCGCCCTCGGACTGTTCATTGCCTTCCTGCCGACGCCATTCCAGATGGTGTGGGCTGCCTTCGCGGCCATCCTCTTGCGCGTCAACGTCGCACTGGCGGTGGCCATGGTGCTCCTGACCAATCCGCTGACCATGCTGCCGATAGCCTGGGCCGCATTCATGCTCGGTACTTGGTACACTGGTCAGTCGATCCAGTTACCGGCTACTGGCATGACCGTACCGTGGATCCTCGATCAGCTACGCGTGATCTGGTTGCCGCTGTTGCTGGGATTGCTAACGTTTTCTGTCCTCAGCGCCGTCGTGAGCTATGGCCTGATTCAGCTCCTGTGGCGCTGGCACGTCATCCGGCACAAGCAACGCAAACGCGCGGCCCGGCCAGATCGCAGGCCATCAGAACGCAGCGGAAACGACCAGAAACCGCCCCAATAATTCAAGATGTAACTTTATTTCCCATGACCCAAAAACAACCCGTCGAACATCCCGTTTTTGCCACCCTTCGCGCCTTGATGGCACAACGCATCCTGATTCTCGATGGCGCGATGGGGACGATGATTCAGCAATATCGGCTCGATGAATCTGCCTATCGGGGCGTGACAACCCCAGACGGCGAGGCCATATCCGATGCCCGGTTCGCCGACTGGCCGGTGGATCTCAAAGGCAACAACGATCTGCTCGTGCTGACCCAGCCCGAGCTTATTCGCGGCATTCACCTGGCCTATCTGGATGCTGGCGCCGACATTATCGAAGCCAATACCTTCAACGCCACCCGGATCTCCATGGCCGACTACGAGATGTCGGATCTGGCCTATGAGATCAACGTGGTGGCTGCCCGTCTCGCCCGCGCAGCAGCGGATCAAAAAACCGCCGAAACGCCGGACAAGCCCCGTTTTGTCGCCGGGATCATCGGCCCGACCAGCCGCACCGCCTCCATTTCACCGGACGTCAACGATCCAGGGTTCCGCAACGTCACCTTCGAAGAACTCGTCGACGCCTACCGCGAATCGGCGCAGGGCCTGATTGAGGGCGGCACCGATATTCTGATGATCGAAACCATCTTCGATACCCTGAATGCCAAGGCGGCGGTCTATGCCCTGGAAACCCTGTTTTCGGAATTGGGGCAACGCTGGCCCGTCATGATCTCCGGCACGATCACCGATGCCTCCGGCCGGACGCTCTCGGGGCAGACAACCGAATCCTTCTACAACAGCCTGCGCCATGCCAAGCCCCTGTCCATCGGGTTGAACTGCGCGCTCGGTCCCGATTTGCTGCGGCAATATGTGCAGGAACTGTCGCGCGTCAGCGAGTTTCCCGTTTCTGTTCATCCCAATGCGGGCCTGCCCAACGAACTGGGCGAATATGATCTCGATGCCGAAACGATGGCCGAACAAATCGATGAATGGGCCGCCTCCGGCCTCATCAACATCGTCGGCGGCTGCTGTGGCACAACGCCACGGCACATCGCGCACATGGCGCAAAAGGTGGCCGCGCACCCACCCCGCATCCCGCCCGTGCCGGAGCCCGCCTGTCGTCTGTCCGGCCTCGAACCCTTCAACATCACACCCGCCTCCCTGTATGTGAATGTGGGCGAGCGCACCAATGTCACAGGTTCGGCACGCTTCCGTCGGCTGATCAAGGAAGGCGATTACGCTACAGCACTGGACGTGGCCCGCCAGCAGGTCGAGGCCGGCGCGCAGGTCATCGACATCAACATGGATGAAGGTCTGATCGATGGTGCCGCGGCCATGGAGCGGTTCCTGAAGCTGATCGCCTCAGAGCCGGATATTTCGCGCGTGCCGATCATGATCGACAGTTCGAAATTCGCGGTGATCGAGGCCGGGCTGAAATGTGTGCAGGGCAAGGCGATCGTCAACTCCATCTCCCTCAAGGAAGGCGAAGACATCTTTCTTGAGCACGCGCGCATTGTCCGGCGCTACGGTGCCGCCGCCGTCGTCATGGCCTTCGATGAAGACGGTCAGGCCGACACGGTCGAACGCCGAATCAAGATCTGCTCCCGTGCCTACAAACTCCTCACCGAAGAAGTCGGATTTCCCGCCGAAGACATCATCTTCGACCCGAATATCTTCGCCATCGCCACGGGCATCGAGGAACACAACAACTATGCGGTCGATTTCATCGAAGGCACCCGTTGGATCAAGCAGAACCTACCCCACGCCCTGATTTCAGGCGGCGTATCCAACGTCTCGTTCAGCTTCCGCGGCAACGAAATGGTGCGTGAGGCTATTCACAGTGTGTTTCTGTCTCACGCAGTGGCAGCCGGGATGGACATGGGCATCGTCAACGCGGGTCAGCTGACGCTCGTTGACGATCTGCCCACTGAGCTGCGTGAAGCGGTTGAGGACATCGTGCAGAATCGCCGCCCGGATGCCACCGATCGGATGCTGGAAATCGCCGAACGCTATAAGGGCGGCGGTACCGAGGCCAAGTCGCAGGTCGACATGACCTGGCGCGAGCTGCCCATCAACAAGCGGCTGGAACACTCGCTGGTCAAAGGCATCGACACATTCGTCATCGAGGACACCGAAGAGGCGCGACTGGCGGCCGAACGCCCTCTGCACGTGATCGAAGGCCCGCTGATGGACGGGATGAACGTTGTGGGTGATCTCTTCGGCGCCGGCAAAATGTTCCTGCCCCAAGTCGTGAAATCAGCCCGAGTCATGAAAAAGGCCGTGGCGCATCTGCTGCCCTTCATGGCGGAAGAAAATCAGGGTTGCGCGGCGCAGTCCGCCGGCAAGATCCTGATGGCGACCGTCAAGGGCGACGTGCATGACATCGGCAAGAACATCGTCGGCGTGGTGCTGCAATGCAACGGCTTCGAGATCATCGGCCTCGGCGTCATGGTCTCGGCCCAGAAAATTCTCGATACCGCCCGTGCGGAAAACGTCGACATCATCGGCCTGTCGGGACTGATTACGCCGTCACTGGATGAAATGGTGAACGTGGCCAGCGAAATGAAACGGCAAGGCTTTACCCAACCCTTGCTGATCGGCGGCGCGACCACATCCAAACTGCATACGGCCCTGAAAATCGCCCCGGTCTACGATCAACCCGTCGTCCATGTCGCCGATGCCTCGCGCGCCGTCGGCGTGGCCGCCAATCTGCTGAGCGACCGCAAGGACGCCTACATGACCGAGATCCGGGCCGACTATGCCGCCCTGGTCGCTCGACGAAAAGCCAATCAGCAGGACGCCAAGCGCGTCACCCTGACCGAGGCCCGCCAGAATCGGCAGGTGATGTCCTACGACAGTTACACCCCGAAGATGCCCAATCAGCCCGGCATCACGGTTTTCGAAGATTACCCGCTTGAAGACATTCTGCCCTGCATCGATTGGACGCCGTTCTTCCAGAGCTGGCAGCTGTTCGGGCATTACCCGGCCATTCTCACCGATGAAAAAGTGGGCGAGGAAGCCAGCAAACTGTTTGTCGATGCCCAAGCCATGCTCAAGACCATGGTGGCGGAACGCTGGGTCAAGGCCAGTGCCGTGATCGGCTTCTGGCCAGCCGCCTCGGTGGACGATGACATCCGCATCTTTACCGATGAAAGCCGCCAGGCCGTGCACACCACCCTGCACCATATCCGCCAGCAGATCCCCCGTCCGCCCAGCAAGCCCAACCAGTGTCTGGCCGATTTCATTGCGCCGACCGGCAGCAAGATCAAGGATTGGATCGGTGGCTTTGCCGTCACGACCGGGCATGGTATCGAACCGCATATCGCGGCCTTCGAGCGGGAGAACGATGACTATCGGGCCATCCTGCTCAAATCGCTGGCCGACCGGCTAGCCGAGGCATTCGCAGAACACCTGCATCTGCGGGTGCGTACCGAGATTTGGGGCTACGCGGCCGATGAGTCCCTGGATAACAACGCGCTCATCGCCGAAAAATACCAGGGCATCCGCCCCGCCCCCGGCTACCCTGCCTGCCCGGACCATACGGAAAAAGGCACGCTCTGGTCCTTGCTGGAACCGGAGCAGCGCGCCGGTATCGCCCTGACGGAAAACTTCGCCATGTATCCCGGTGCTGCCGTTTCCGGCTGGTATTTTGCCCACCCGGAATCGCGCTTTTTCGGTACGGGCAAGATCGGCCGCGATCAGGTACACGACTATGCCGAACGCAAGGGTTGGACGCTGAAAGAAACAGAACGCTGGCTGGCACCGATTCTGGGTTATGAACCGGAATAACCCCATTGACGAGTCAGGCTCCGCCGCCGCATTGAATCTCGGGTGCGGGGGCATTGCACCCACCGAAGCAGTAGTGTTAGTTTAGAACCCCTTTGATCAATCCCTCGTACTGCACACCCAAAAATTGCGGAGACAAAGGGTTCGATCATAAGTTGTTTTGAAACCAGGCACATGCCGGTTCAATTAATCGTTTTACCGTGTCCGATGGCGTCCGCTTCGAACCGATAAAATTGGCGGTATGGATACGCGCTGTACGAGATAGGATCACTGCCCTGAATATTTTTGAACAACCCCTGAATGAGCGAATTCGCGCCTGCCTACGCCTCGACTACCTCTTTGGTCGGATTGACCATCACCTGGAGGATGAAACGACAGAAGGCGGCTTGTGCGCCGTTCTCTTGCTGATCGAGGCCACCGACGTGGTCGGGCGGATCGACGTCAAGCGAGAACTCATCAAGGAACTGGAACGCCAGCAGGCCAAGCTGCTGCAACTGGCCAACACGCCGGGCGTTGATGCGGAAAAACTCACGGCACTGCTGGACCAGCAGGCCCAGCTGCTCGATCAGCTGCACCGCTTCCTTGGCCAGCCCGGCGCACACCTCAAGCAGCACGAACTCATGAACGCCGTGCGCCAGCGGGCATCCATCCCTGGCGCCCTGTGTGAATTCGATCTGCCGGCCCTGCACTACTGGCTCGCCCTGCCCCACAAGGAACGGTGCGCGGATCTTGCCGAATGGATGGAGCCGTTGGCGACAATCCGTTCAGCCAATGAACTCGTGATCAACCTGATCCGCACCAGCGTCAGCCCCTCCGACTGTGTGGCCGAAGACGGCTTTTATCAGCGCAATATCGACTCGGGAATGCCTTACCAGTTGGCGCGGGTATTACTGCCCGACGATGCCAATGTCTATCCCGAAATCAGCGCCGGCAAACATCGGGTCATCGTCCGGTTCATGCGACTGGATCGCCAAACCGGGCATCCGAACCAAGTAAATCATGATGTTCCCTTCCAGATCGCCCTCTGCCAAATATAATTCGCTGAACACGAGATATGATCCCGCACCGGGCACATCGAATTTCCGCACCGTCTAATCAGCCCGTACAACAAGAAAAATCATGAGCAAAGCCATCGCCTTCGACCACAGTGCCTTTTCCCTGCAGCGAACCCCAGTCCCCATCACCCGCCTCATCCTGCGGGAAACCCATCTGCTCAAGCTGACGCGCGCCTTCAAGGACATCTTTGGCGGCCAGGGTATTTTCGCGACGCCGGAACCGATCCTGATCGATCTCAGCGGCATCGAGAACAGTGGAAAATGGGTGGATTTCCCCGCCTTGATCAGCCTGTTGCGCAACTACCAGCTAGAACCCATCGCCGTACTCGGCGGGAATGCCAAGCAACGCGAACAGGCCGTACTCGCCCGACTCATGGTGATCGAAAGCCGGCCTGCCGAAGCCGAGGCAGAAAACGATCCCATCGTTGTGGCCATCGAGCCGAAGACAGCGAAAGCGGCCGAAGTGGAAGCGCCGCAGGCCGAATCTCAATCCGAAACAGCCGCCATAGCGTCGCAGCCAACTGGTCTTCAACCACCCATGATCATTCGGCAGCCGGTGCGATCCGGTGCGGAACTGTATGCCCGGCAATCGGACCTCGTCATCATGAACGTCGTCAGCGCCGGCGCCCGGATTGTAGCCGATGGCTCCATCTACATTCATGGCGCCCTCAAGGGAACTGCGGCTGCGGGAATTTCCGGCATGCCCAATACCCGCATCTTCTGCGAATCCTTCGAGCCTGAAATCATTGCGATCAACGGAATCTATCTGGATGGGGAACAGCTTTCCCGGCACCCGGCCTGGGGCAAGCGCGCCCTGATCGAACTGGACGAACAGTCTCAACTGGACGTACGCATCTTCTCCTGAGGACGGTGGTGGCCCGCGGCCTACCTGAACGTCAGCGCATCTATCGTCCGGTTACGCAGGATCGAAATGCACCCATAGCGTGAACGGCATCTTCGTGTGCGCCAGCGCCGCTGGGAGTGGCGGGCATGGCAAGGTACGCAGGGCCACCATCGCTGCCTCGTCCAATAAGGACGATCCGCTGGACCTCAGAACCCGAACATCCAATACCCGCCCCGATAGTACAAAGAACTGCACCTGAGTCTGTCCACCCCGACCCATGGCTTGAGCCGTGGGCGGATAACGCAGATTGGCCTGAACCGCCCGACTCAAGCGCCCTCCATAGCCCTGAATAAGAGCGCTCAGATCGGGTTGCGGTGGCGGCGAAACGGGCCTCGCCTCGGTGGGCAAATCCTTCATTTCAGCCGCTAACAGTATTGGCCGGGGCGACAACTCATGCGCCCCCGTTTGCGCGGGAACCGGCTTTGGAACCGGCTTTGGAACCGGCTTTGGAACAGGCTTTGGAACAGGCTTTGGAACAGGCTTTGGAATCGGCTGGGGGATCGGCTTGGGGATCGGCTTGGGGATCTGCTCTGGTATCTGTTTGAGCACGGGTGTCGGTTCTGGAATCGGCACGCTCTGCTTCTCCGCGTCGACCGAGTGAGCAACCACAGGAACGGCGGCAGGAACTATCGGCACCGATGGCGGGGGGACAGTCGCCATAAACACCTGAATGGGTTTTGGCTGTGGATGGGGCGGCGGCGGTGCCGGGGCATGCTGGGCATACCAGACGACCGCAGCCAGCAGGCTGCCCTCCAGCGCGACGGCCAGCCCCGTCGCCACCAGCCAACGACGACCTTCCCCGGCGCGCAGTTGAAGCGCTGGCAGAAACGTCCGCTGCGGTGCGATCAGCTCGGTCAGATCGAGCGCATCCAGGCCAGACTCACTCACACCGGGCGACCTGTCATCCGCGCAGAACCGCCTTTCTGAATCAGCCAATCACCCAGCAGCACCAGCAATACCGACAAACCGAACAAAGGCAGCAGAATGCTCATGACGACTGCGGTCGCCACCAGCCAGCGCGGCCAACGGGCATTAGAAGCAGGTGCAGCTGGTGCGGCCACGCCCTGACCGGGGCGCCGGCGCAGCCA
>DATKTJ010000113.1:0-5885 GCA_035531235.1 Halothiobacillus sp.
AGTGCTTGCTGCTGCGCGACCTGCTTTTCTTCGATGGCGTGGTTGTATTGGGCTGAGAAGTTGAAATCGGTGATGTTGACGCCGTCGATGTTCACATCGTATTTGCTGGTCGATGTCCGGATTTGATCCGCAATTTCGGCACGCACCTTGTCGCGGTTGGCGAGGAGTTCATCGGCATTGTAATGCGCGGTGACGGCCTTCACGGCGTTGGCAATGGCCGGGGCGACGATTTTCTGATTCACGGTTTGCAGCCCGCCGATATCCCGGTAGATTTTGTTCACACGGCCGGGCACCAGGTTGAAGTTGACGGCAATACCGGTGGTGACGACTTGCAAGTCCTTCGAGGCGGCCGATTCCGATGATTGGGTTTTCTGCACCTGAACCGATAGCTTGGCCACCGTTTGTTCGAGCGGAATCAGGAAATGGAAACCGGGATCGAGTACCCGGCTGGACACCGCGCCGAAGTTCATGAGTACGCCCCGATCACCGGGACCGATGATGGTAAAAAAGCTGCCCATGAAAATGATACCCACCACCACGATAGCCGCGCCGACGATCCATATTTTATTAAAGCTGCCGCCAAATTTCGTGGTCAAATTATTCATTCATGAATTTCCCTGATGCTGTGTTTTTCGCCCCCTTGAACCTGCCGAGGGGGTTTGATTAAACCGATGAATTGTCGAGCCGGTGTTCCGGCCTAGTGCGAACGCCAATCGGTGTTGATCGGGAATCATGCCGTTGGTTTGTGACATCTGATGCCCGATCAATCTTTTCGATTGAAGGGCTTATTCGTGACTCCACGGTAACAGGGTAAGATCGCAGATGTTGAGATGCCGATACCGAGCCGGGACGCTGGCGAAAATAGGTTGCCGATATCACCGCCTGTACCGCCCCGCAAAGAACAAGGATAAATAATGCCCTCCCACAGCGCGGCAACCCGGATCAGTCGTTATTACGCAGTGGTTCTTGCCGCCCTGCTCGGCGCTGGCCTGACCTATTGGGTTTATGAAAGCGTGCACGAGAGCGAAGTGGAACAGGTGTCACACCAGTTCGAATTGCAGCTGGAGGATCATGTCTGGGCGGTAAAACAGGAACTGGAAATCGAACTGCGCCCGGTCAAACACATCGCCAATCAATTGCGGGTCGATGAGCAGGTTCGCCAGCCTGACGCATTCAGGCAACTTGTGCACACCATCCCCCTGAGCTCCCATCCCGGCGTCCGTGTGCTGGGCTGGATTCCGCGGGTAACGGCTGCGCAGCGCAGTGCCTTCGAGACCCTGCTGAATCGCCCTATCACCGCTTTTGCCCTTGGTAACAGCGGGGGCAACAACGGGGGCGAAGGCGACGCAGCAGATCGTCCGACACCCTTGGCGCTACACCCCGCGCCGACCAAGGCCGCGTACTATCCGATCCAGTTGGCGGAGCCCTTCAGCCCAGCCGGTTACCCACTTGGTTTCGATGCCAGTTCGGCCCCTGTGCTTTGGCGCGCCATGCAGCGTTCGGTCGCGTCAGGTGCGATGGCCGCGACCGCCCCCCTGCCATTGCGCAAAGACGAGGGTGGCGGCAACGGCTTCATGGTGTTCCTGCCGGTATTCGCCAAAGGAGAAGGACTCAAGGGAGGCGGACATGAGAAGGGCGTGCTGCTGGGGTTTGCCTACGAGCTGATCAATATGGACTTTGTCAATATCGGGGCCATTGGCGGCGAGAAACGAAAAAGCATCAGCATCAAGGTCTTCGATACGACAGACCCCGGCGAGAAGCTGCTCCTGCATACCCATACGGAAGAACAGGTCCACGCCGACGTATCGCCGCAGGCTCGCTCGCCAGCCAAGCCCTTCCAGGTGATCGTCAAGGTTGCCGACCGGACGTGGACCTTTGTCGGTCGGCCCATGGATGGGCACTTTCTCCCCAAACAACACCCCGAAATACTGGTGTTGATCATCGGTCTGTCGTTCACGGCCCTGCTTTGCCTGTATATCCTCACCCTGATACAGCGGAACCTGAAGAGCGCCGCCCTGACGACACAACTGCGCCGCACCAATCGCTCCCTTGAGACTGAGATTGCCGAACGCCAGGCGGCAGAGGCCAGAATTGCCTACCATGCCGCGCACGACCCGCTAACCGATCTTCCCAACCGGGAAATGCTGATGGCGACCCTGGAGCGATCCCTCGCGCAGGCGCGACGCGATGGCAGCGAAATCGCGATTTTGTTCGTCGATCTGGACGATTTCAAACTCGTTAATGATACCCAGGGCCATCTGGTCGGCGATGAACTGCTCTGCCAAGTCGCCGCACGTTTGCGCAAGAGTACCCGCGAAACCGATCTGCTGGTCCGTCAGGGTGGCGATGAATTCATTTTAATGATGGAAAACAACCGTACGGACGCACTCCACCCGTCACCAGATTTTTTCATCACGGCCGGCCGCGCCGCCGATCGCATCATCCAGGCCCTGAAGCTGCCCTTTTTGGTTAACGGCCAACCCAGCTACGTGTCCGCCAGTATCGGCATCAGCCTGTTTCCGAATGATGCCGGGGATGAGTCCATCCTGTTGCAACATGCCGACAGCGCCATGTACCAGGTTAAAAACATGGGGGGCGGCAGTTATCAGTTCTATTCCAAGGAGCTTTCCGCCTACCAGCAAAGACGGCTGTCCCTGGTCAATCAACTCCACAAGGCCATCGAACAACGTTCCTTCCGGTTGGAATATCAGCCCGTGGTTGAACTCTCCAGCGGTGAAATGATTGGCTGTGAGGCACTGATCCGCCTGCGGGGCGACAACGGCGAACCGATTTCTCCGGCTGAATTCATACCGGTGGCAGAAGATAGTGGCCTGATCATCGCGATCGGCGACTGGGTCATGGAAGAGGCCTGCCGTCAGTTGCGCCTGTGGCAAGACCAGGGAATCACGCTGCAACTCGCGGTGAACCTCTCGGCCCGCCAGTTATGGCAGCAGGACGTTCTGGAAAAGCTCGTCGAGGTCATCAATCGCACAGGCGTCGATCGCAGCGCCCTGGAGATGGAAGTCACCGAGACTGCCATCATTCAGGACCCCACACGCATGGAAGCCACCCTCAAACATTTTGCGGATGAAGGGCTGCGCGTTTCTCTGGATGACTTCGGCACGGGGTATTCCTCGCTGAACCGGCTCAAGAAACTGCCCATCGACAAGATCAAGATCGACCAGTCCTTTGTCTTCGGAATTCCGCAGGACAAAGACGACATCGCCATCGTGACCGCCATCATCCAGCTATCACGCAGCCTGGGGCTCCCCACCCTGGCCGAGGGCGTGGAGACCGCCGAACAATATCGATTCCTGCGCGAAATGGGCTGCCAATATGGCCAGGGCTTCTATTTCAGCCGCTCAATGCCCCCTGCTGAAATCGAAGCCATGTATCGCAGCAAAAAACACTGGTTGTTGGAGACGTGATATCCCTGTCATAAAAACAGCATTCAGCCGGGCGTACGATCGAACAGCGTACTCGTTGGCTTTATTGGAATTATTCGCAAGGCTATTGAGTTCTCCCGCAGTTGCAGCGATGCTTGGGCAGAAACGCGGCATGACGCCTCGTAGGCAATCGGGCAGAAGATCACGGACTTGATATACACCAACTATCAGAAAGATATGCACCTATCAGGGTCTGTATTTCACGTTAGAACTATTAGGGGAGGTAAGACTCATGGGGCAAGCCACGTACAAAGGTTTTGGAATATCGCCTGCTCCAGCTCACCTCGTGGAGTCAGGAAAATGGACTCTTAATGTCAGCATCACCAAACATCACGACTCAAGAGATGAAACGCTAATGAATCAATATTCAGCGGAGAATACTTTTGATACGAAGGAAGAAGCTGAAAGCGCCGCATTGGAGTTCGGAATGCATATCATCGATGGGCTTGTTCCTGCTCTCTCAGTGGACGAGCTACTTTGAATCGGAGTTCTAACACATCGCTCAACCCAACCGTCCGCCAGCTGCGCCGTTGGGTTCCCGCCGCGCCATGCGCTCCGGCGGCGGGTTAGCCCAAAAGTTGGGCGCGACAATGAATATTTGGCGGTTTGCGACAATCGTCGCAGGTTCGTGCGTAACCGTTGTGCTTGTCGCAATCTTCTCGCTAGCGGCGTACATGGGAAGGCTCTCATCACTAACCACGGGCAACGGATTTGAGTTGCTGTTGGGTATGTTGGTTTTCAGCACTCTGATCTTCTCCATCATAACCTTCCCGTACTACTGGTTCAGGATCATGCGGGTATCGTTGAAGACGGGGGGCGTCAATATGGCTCGTTTAGCACAAGATAATAGAAGCGATTTGCAGGGCATCTTTGCCTCAATGATCCTGATGTTGATTACGCTCTTGCTGGGGCACTTTTTGAACATGGCTTCTTAGGCAAGAGTAAAGTGCGCATGCAGTCGCGTGCACATCGGACAACTTGGTAGCAGTGAGCTGTCGCATCCAACCACTCCACTGAGCCGATGGCCCGCTTGTCCGCTGGTCCGCCGCTCATGTCGAACGTTCAGCATTTGATTGATTCAGCATATTTTCTTTGCAGTAAGGGACTGACACCCAGCAGTAAAATTTCTTCGACACATGACTCGCGCTTCGCAAATGCATCGGGCATAGTTGTAAACAAGGGCATTGCCCACAGGGAGGTTTTCTACGCATGCGATCACTATCAGGGCATCGTTTCGTTCCTTACATCTCGCTCCAGCCGGCCGACCACCGGCTACGCCGCTGGCGTTCTTGCCACGCGTAGTGCTTCGGCGGCGGGTTAGCGTCAACGTTATGTTCAAGTCCTGGCAGGAGGTCAAAAGTGAGTTCACATAGCGGATCATGTTTCTGTGGCGAGGTAAATTACAGCCTCAACTCAGAAATCTTAAATGTGGTCAATTGCCACTGTGGTTTTTGCCGATCCCATAGCGGCGCGGCGTTCTCTACATACGCGGTATTACCCTATACGTCATTTGAAATAACGAAGGGTCAAGAAAAATTAGGAAGTTTCCAAGCGGGTGAGGGAAAGAAGCATTTTTGTAGTGTGTGCGGCACACCTTTATTCAATCTGAATAACAGGTATCCTGGTGCGTGCATCATATATTTCGGAACGATTAAAAATGCCAAAGTCATCTCCCCAATGGTCAATATCTGGTGCGAAAGTAAATTGGGCTGGGTAAACGCTTTATCATCCATCCCATCTAAGGAGCAGGCTGTTTAGCGAAAATAGACGCAAAACAATACGTACCAAGGGGCGCCGTAAAAACTGTGGCGCCCTTGAGCTTTATCGTTAGGATGCAATAATTCATATGAAATCGATGTATTGGCTTTCGCTGGCACTTTTGCTAACAGGATTAATTCTTTTTAATGTAAATATTATGGCTGGATATGCGGTATTGTTTCTAGGTGCAATCCTTAGAAGGTTATTACATGAAAAGCTCAATGTCAGCATGGGCATGCGAGGCGTATTTTGGTATCACTACGTAACTGCAACGTATCTTGTGTTGATATCAATCGCCTTTCTTTATCTGGCTTTGTCGGGGACATGGCAGCACAATGGTATTCCTTCAGCACCAGAATTAATTTTCTGGCTTACACCGATGTTCCTGGTCGTAATTTATGATGAATACAAGTTCTACAAAAAATGGTTCTCACATGGGGACGTACAGCCCTAACACATCGTTCAACCCAACCACCCCCCACTGAACATAAAAGGAAACAAAATGATGCACTTCGGATACAGCGGCCTCTTGGGACTCCTAATACTGATTGGAGATATCTGGGCAATTATCAATATTTTCCAAAGTTCTGCTTCAAACGAGAAGAAGCTGATTTGGATAATCGCAGTGGTGCTGCTGCCCGTGCTGGGCTTGGTCCTCTGGTTCTTCCTTGGACCGCGTGA
>DATKTJ010000114.1:0-36193 GCA_035531235.1 Halothiobacillus sp.
AACGTCTGAATGGCAGCAGGCTGTGGCTACCGTCCAGGAGCTTGGTCTGCCCGTTCTGGTCAATGCCGAATTGGCCACCGCGCGAACCGTCGGGGCCGATGGCGTGCATCTGAGCCGGGCTCGACTTGCCCAGGCTGATCAGGACGAGCTGGCCGTGTGGCAGGCATCAGGGGGCTGGGTGACGGCGGCTGTTCATCACCCCGCAGAGATGGGGCGGGCGAACGAAGCCCGCGTTGATGCCGTACTCATTTCGCCGGTACAGCCGACAGAGAGCCATCCCGAGATGGCTGCCTTGGGCTGGGCAGAGTTTGCTGCATTGAGTCGTACCGCGACCATGCCGACGTTCGCCTTGGGCGGCATGACCCCGCAGTACATTACCCAGGTCCGGGCCTCTGGCGGGCAGGGTATTGCGGCGATTCGGGCCTTTTGGCGAACGCCTGCCGACGGGGCGAAGGGAGAAAATTCCGGGTGATGCGGGCATTTTTTCGTTGCCGCGACGTCGAAGGGGTTGTGTCGCTCAATTTCGGGCCATATTCAGGGGGATTTCCATGTCGATGACTCAAGCACGCTGGCTGGTGGCGACCTTCGTGGCGCTGGCCGTTCTCAGCTTTATCTGGGGGCACAATCCGACGCATCTGGGCAAGCCCCAGACCGTGAGCGGGGCGATCCAGTCGATCCCCGTGCCGAAGGGTTGCCCACTCAAGGGCACAGGTTGCGAATTAACCCTGCCCCAGTTGGGTACGGTTTTGGTCCAGGCACCCGCCGCGATCAAGCCGCTGCAGAAATTTGCGTTCACCGTCACGCCGCTCGGTGAAGCCGCTAAATCCCTGGGGGCGATCAATGTGAATTTCCAGATGGTCGGAATGGATATGGGGATCAATCAATATCCCCTCGATCGTCAGGCCGACGGACAGTACCGGCAAACCATCATCCTGCCGGTCTGTACATCAACCCGCACGGATTGGGTGGCCATCCTGAGCTTGAATAGCACTAAGGGCGACTTTGTGGCAAAAATTCCCTTTGTGGTTGATCGTCGCTGAACTTTGCTGGTCTTAAGCCCCCGTCCTTACCGCTCATAATTTCCGTAACAGCACATAAATCGCACCGGTCCCGCCGTCATGTGCGGGGGTGGAGCAGAAGGCGATAACGTCGTCGCGCTGAGGCAGCCAGTGATTGACCATCCGTTTGAGGACCGGGATCTGCCGCATGGAGCGGTTGCCCTTGCCGTGCACGATACGCACGCAGCAACGGACATCGCGGCGCTGTTCCCTGAAAAAGGCACTGATATGGCTGCGCGCTTCATCGATCGTCATGCCGTGCAGATCGAGGCTGGCCGCACAGCTGAATTGCCCGCGCCGCAGTTTGCGCAGCAGGGTGGGTTTGGTGTCTGGCCGCAGGTAACTCAGGGTTTCGCCGTGTTCGATGGGCTCGTCGAGCGCGAATCCGTCCGACATTCCCCGATCGTCGACATAATCGCTTAATCGTTCAGGTGATCGCGGGACCGGCTTGGGCCGCGTTTTCTGGGGTTCGGGTGGCAGGGTGGTGGGATCACCCACGGCATCGACATCACCGATGGTCTCTCGGAACAAGGCAATTTCCTCGGGACTCAGGGCTGGTGTCGATTTTCGTTTTCCGGTGTTGGCCATGGGGGTTCCTGTGCGCGCGTGATTCGGAAACTTTGCCTGATTTTAATGTAATACAGGCACGGCATCGGTATCCTTAGACACTATCTTTCAATCAAGTGGTCAAGCATGAATTTTCTGGTCAGTAACGACGATGGCTATCTGTCTCCGGGCGTCCGGATTCTGGCAGCGCGGTTGAAGCAGCTGGGTACGGTCACAATTGTGGCGCCGGATCGGGATCGAAGTGGAGCATCAAACAGTCTGACCCTGAGCCGCCCCTTGCGGCCGCGACTGATCGAGCCGGGTGTCTGGGCGATTGATGGTACGCCGTCGGATTGCGTACATCTGGCCATTCAGGGCCTATTGCCCGAGGTGCCGGATCTCGTGGTCTCCGGTATCAACCATGGCGCTAATCTGGGCGACGATGTGTTGTATTCGGGGACCGTGGCTGCCGCGACCGAGGGCCGCTCACTTGGGTTGCCCGCCATTGCCGTGTCCAGCGCATCGCATGTGCCGCAACATCTTGAAGCAGCGGCGGATGTCGTGGTCGATCTGGTTCGGCGTCTGGTGAATCATCCTCTGCCTGCCTTGACCTTGCTGAATGTCAATGTTCCCGATTTGCCAGCCAATCAGCTCAAGCCGATGGTGGCGACGCGTCTGGGACGTCGGCATCCTTCTTCCGGCATTGTGCGCGATACCGATCCGCGCGGTCGGGAGATGTTCTGGATCGGGGCGGCGGGCGAAGGGGCTGATGCGGGCGAGGGCACCGATTTTGCCGCCGTTGCCGCCGGGCATGTCTCGGTGACCCCGATTCAGTTTGATATGACACGTCATGGTGTCATGACGGCCGTATCCCATTGGTTGGCGGAATAAGCAGAAAATAAGGATGACCGGGATGTTTCGGCGCGATTATTCCTGGGCGCGGGCGGCGATGGTCGAACGGCTGCGCGCTCAGGGGATTACCAATCCGACCGTGCTGACGGCGATGAACACCGTTGCACGCGAGGAATTTGTGGATGAAGCCCTGCGGATGCGGGTGTATGAGGATTGCTCCTTGCCGATCGGTCAGGGACAGACCCTGTCGCAGCCGTATATCGTGGCGCGGATGACCGAACTCGTGCTGGCGGCGGGTATTCCCGTCAAACGGGTGCTGGAAATCGGGACGGGTTCCGGATATCAGGCGGCTGTTCTGGCGCACTGCGTCTCATCGGTATTTACCATCGAGCGGATCGGCGCCTTTCTCGATGTTGCCAAGCAACGTCATCGTGCTCTGGGTTTGGGTAATATCCGTTATATGCACAGCGACGGATTCAAGGGCTGGCCCTCTCAGGCGCCTTTTGACGGCATTCTGGTCACGGCCGCGCCGCCGACGATCCCGGATGAACTGAAGGCCCAGTTGTCAGTGGGAGCACGATTGATTGTCCCTGTCGGGCAGCAGGGAGAAGCGCAGCGCCTGACGGTGATCACGCGCACCGACAAGGATTTTCGCAGCCAGTATTTCGATGCGGTGAGTTTTGTGCCCATGTTGCCGGGAGAAATGTCTTGAGGCTGTTTGGATCGTTGTATGACCGTGTGTTGATCTGGTCGGCACACCGCCGCGCGCCCTGGGCACTGGGCGGGCTGAGTTTCGCTGAAGCGTCTTTTTTCCCGATTCCGCCTGATGTGATGCTGATTCCCATGACGATGGCCAAGCCCAAGGCGTGGTGGAAACTGGCCCTGCTGGCGACCATGGCCTCGGCCATCGGCGGGATGTTCGGATACTTGATCGGTTGGCTGGCGATTGATGCGCTGACACCCTACCTGCTGAAGTGGGGTTATGGCCATGCGCTGGAAGCCGCCCGCCAAGCCTTCGACCGCTGGGGATTCTGGGCGGTGTTGGTTGCGGGTTTTTCGCCGATTCCCTACAAGGTATTTACCATCACGGCTGGCGCACTGACGATGAATCCCGCGCTGGTGTTTGCGGCATCCGTGCTGGGTCGAGGCGGACGCTTCTTTTTGGTGGCCGGATTGATCGCCTGGGCCGGGCCCAAAATCGAACCGAAACTGCGCAAATATATTGAATGGTTGGGCTGGATTACCGTTGCCGTGCTGGTAGGCGCAATCGTTGTCTGGCAGGCTTCGAAAGCCTCGTGGCACTGACAGTGGAGACGAATGCGCCGTGCGCCGACTGCCATTCGTTCCCCTGAGTATGCCGTTGTTACGCCTGATCGCGTTATTGTCGGTGCTGGTATTTCTGGGCGGTTGTGCGCGCAGCACGAATTTCAACCGGTGGGATGCGCGGACATCTGACGCTGCGGGGACGACGAGCGTGCGCCCGGGGGATACCCTCTATTCGATTGCCGTAGCGCATGACCTCGACTGGCGAGATGTCGCACGGTGGAATGGCATTGGTGACCCGCGAAGTCTGCGCGTCGGTCAGACGCTGCGCTTGACCGCGCCCGCGACGGGGCATCGGCCTGTCGTGGCCCATCATCGGGCGGGTTCTGCGTCGACGGCCTCATCGCAAAGACATGCCGAAACGCCACCGACCGTGACCGGAAATGGTGCCGTGCATTGGCTGTGGCCAGCCCAAGGCAAGGTCGAGAGTCGGTTTATCGACGGATCAAACCTGCAAAAGGGATTGATTATTGCCGGTGCGCTCGGCGAGCCCGTTCATGCCAGCACCTCGGGCGAAGTTGTTTATGCGGGAAATGGCTTGCCCGGTTATGGAAATTTGTTGATCATCAAGTATGACGGCACTTGGCTGTCAGCCTATGGCTACAACCAGAAGCTGCTGGTCAAGGAAGGCGATCGGGTGAAGGCGGGGCAACGGGTTGCGCTCATGGGGCGTCGCGATGGCCGGGCGCTCGACAAAACGGGTAGTCTGCTGTTCCAGATTCGCCGTGATGGCAAGCCGGTCGATCCGTTGCGCTATCTTCCCAAGCGCTGAACTTATTCCCTTCCTCCTTCGGGCGGCAATATTTCTCGCCCCACCCGTGGGGTTGAAGGAGAAATTTGCAAAGCCAGCGAACTTTTATCCAAGTGAACCATCTCATCTACATAACTTGTACAGTTAGATAGGTCATTAATCGTTTTTTCCACTTTTTGTGGTCTATTTTTGACCGGGTAGCGGGAATCTCCGCTTGAAACCGGCTTTTTATTGTGCAAAAGTTATACGAGTATTTTACTTGGGTATCACGCCCCTTGAAGCGAGGATCAGTCCATGGCACGCATAGCACCTCCGGAAATCCAACAAAAAGCACCTACCCGATTTAAAACCGGTGCGAAACGTCCTGAAGAAATCGAGGAGCTGGTCCTTGATCGACAGGACGATCTCGATACGGATGAATCAGCTTCGCTGGAGCTGGCGGATGTTGAGGCAGAAGTTGTCGGTACTGAAACGCCCGATTTTGCGCAGACGTTTAGCGCCGATGATTCGGAATCGCCCGATCCGGTACGATTATATTTGCGTGATGTGGAAACCGAGCGCCTCCTGACCGCCGAGGAAGAAGTGCTGTATTCGCGCAAGGCACAGGCCGGCGACGAGTCTGCTCGGCAAAAAATGATCGTCTGCAACCTGCGGTTGGTGATCAAGATTGCACGCCGCTATCTCAATCGTGGTCTGGATTTGCTGGATCTGATCGAAGAAGGCAATCTTGGCTTGATGCGCGCGGTGGAGAAGTTCGACCCCGAGCGTGGATTCCGCTTTTCAACCTATGCCACCTGGTGGATTCGTCAGACCATCGAGCGTGGACTAATGAACCAGGCGCGTACGGTTCGCCTGCCTGTGCACGTCGTCAAGGAGGTGCACAGCTACAATCGGGTCGCGAGAAAGCTGGCGCAGCATCAGAACTCCGAAGTGACGGCTGAGCAGATCGCCGAGCACCTCGAGAAACCAGTGACCGAAGTGCTGCGGATCATGTCCTACAACGAACGTCAGTCATCTCTCGATCGTCCCTTGAAGGGAGAGAGCGAGTTTTCCCTGCTGGATCTGGTTCCCGATGAAGACAGCAATCGCCCGGATGAGTTGCTGCAAGATAACGGGGTTCATCAGCTGCTTGATCAGCTGCTGGGCAAACTGGAAAGCAAGCAGCGCGAAGTCGTGTTGCGCCGTTACGGTTTGCGGGGTTATGACACCCAGACATTGGAAGAAGTCGGCACCGTGCTGGGTGTGACGCGTGAACGGGTTCGTCAGATTCAACTGGAGGCCGTTCGACATCTCAAGCAAATGGCCAAGGGCGCGGGGGTGACTGCCGACGTGATCTTTGCCGACTGAGGCAGCGCGCCATCAATACAGAGTACGCTGATCGATCCAATCAATGGCCGCCGGGCGCGCAAATGCCGGTGGTCATTTTTTTTGGGTCGTGTAAGTACATCTGATCGGCAAAGTGCTGAAAATAAGTTAATATGATTAATAGTTTGCATCATGACGTATTATTCCTATGCCAAAACCCGAGTTTGATATCTGCGCTGAAAACCGTATGCCGATCCTCATGTTGCGTGTGACGCAGCTGTGGCGTCAGATCATGGACAATGAACTGGCCCATCATGGTTTGAGCCAGGCAAAATGGCGAACGCTTGCCATTCTGGCCTTGCATCCGGATGGGATGATCCAGTCCGAACTGGCCGATGAACTGGGGATCGAAGGCCCCTCGCTGGTGGCCATGCTGGATCGGTTATCGAAAGATAACTGGGTCGAACGGAAACATTGCTCGACGGATCGCCGTTGCAAAATCATTCATCTCACGCAGCATGCCTGGCCTCTGATCGACGAAATTCGCAAAAGCTCCGAAAAAATCTACGAACGAACCATCGCTCGTGTTGACGGGGTTCCGATCGCACAGGTCGAGGCTTTTTTCATTGAATTGCGCGAGCGGCTTTATGAAAACCTGCCCGAGAAAAAACGCCATGCACGTGCCGAGGCCAGGCAGGCAAATGGTTCGGTGTGTGTTGAAGATGTGGCTGCTAAAACTCAGGGTTGATTGTTGATCCGGTTGTTGAAGTCTTCGTCTGTCGGGTGCTGAATTAGCACGGGGAAAAGATGATTTGATTGCCAGAAAGGCCCACGTTTGTGGGCCTTTTCCATTTTTGCGGATTAGTGGGAAAGGATCATACGGCTGTCGGGCAGCACTGTGATGTGGCTGGTGGCGACTGCCTGCAAGTCATCGGGATTCAAGCCAAGCGCGGCCAGAATAGTGGGGGCGACCTGGGTGGCGGCGACTTTCCGCCTGACCACGACCCCTTGATGGTGCAAATGGGGGTTGGCAATCAGCAGGGCCACATGACGGTCGTGGTCACTCCAGCCGCCGTGTTCTGCAAGCTTGTGATCTCCTGCCTTGACGTATATGACACCGGGTTGCGGAATGACGATGATATCCGGGATGCGGTCATCGCCTGCCGCGACACGAAAGTGTTGGCGCAGGGCATTGCCGGACAGTACGGTTTTGATGCCCAGCGGCTTTCTGTTCTGCTCCAGAGCATGAACGACCTCGGAAGTGTCTCTGGCTTGATGTAACCAGATCAGGGCACCGCGATCCGTGGTGATCTGCGCGAGGGCTCCGGGGGCGGCCGCGTCGATTTGGTGTGCAAGAAGGGTCCGATCGAGGCGCCGTGCAAGATGCGGTGCAATCGGGCCATTACCGTGTTTCGCGGTCACGATGACGAGCGTGTCCGACTGGAGATGCTGTGCCTTCAGGGTATCCATCAGCCGGCCGATCTGGTGGTCACAGTTCTCGATCGCGCCATTGAGTGCCGGTGTCGGCGTTCCTTGGGCATTGAGATAGCCTGCCTTTTTCTGTCCGACATTCACCGCCTGCAGGTTCAATCCCGCCAGTGTTGGGACGGGGGCCGATGACTTGCCGTCATGGGTGTGGCCGCGTATCTCGTTGATGAGGGCATCCATCTTGTGGTCGTCATAGTGTTCGGTGCGGCTGATGGAGGCGGTGATCTTGTCCATGCCTTTCGTCAGGTTGCCTTCGGCATCCTCGCCGATTTCCGGCGTATACAGATCATTCACGCCTTCGCCATTCGGACCTTCGACAATTTCGTAGACCGGATGTTTGTCGATCCAGGCCGTATAGCCGCCAGCATCGCGTACCACATTGAAGATCGTGTTGACGCGCAGATAGCTGTGCGGATAGACCGGGCTGCAGTTTTTGCGTGGATCGCGGGGCAGCAGATCGGCGTTGATGGATGGCAGGCCAGCGGCAGCACCGGGTCCGTCGACGGCTTCGTCGTAGGTAACGGTTGTGCCGAGCGTTTGGCAGGCGCTGCCTGGCGGCGAGAGTGCCCGGTCGTAACTCACGTCATAGTAAATGCCGGTTTGTCCGGGTGTGCCACCCGTCGTTAGGGCCATCAGTCCCGGAAAGGAATCGGCCGGGGCCGGGGTGAAATCCTGGCTGTATTCCACGCCATGCCGGGCAAGATCTGCCAGGGTTGAATGCGGATGCGTCTTGATGAAATGGCGCAAATCGAAGGCATGCAGCCCATCGATACTGATCAGCACGACATGGTGGATCGGCGTTGCAGGTTCGGCATGACTCACTGGGACACAGGCCAGAGTCAGCGCGGCAGAGAGAACGGTATATTTGAGCAGGGACATGGAAGAATTTCCTTAATCAATAATCAATGAGGTGTTCAAGAATTTGAGTCGTCCTGGGCAAACTGAACCCAGATCGCGAAATCCAGCGGTCGATGGCGTTGTCCAGTCTCCGGGGACGGGTAATTGGCATCGCGAACCGCAGCCATCGCGGCCCTGTCGAGCAGATCGGAGCCGCTGCTGGTGACGACATGAACGCCCGTGATCTGGCCGTCGGTATAGGTGAAACCCACCTTGGTCCGTCCTGTCAGCTGCATCATGCGGGCTGCAGCCGGATAGTGCAGCGCGGTCTGGACGGCGCTGCGTACCTTCGACTCGAAGGAGGCGCTGATCTGTGATGTCGGGGCGCTCGTCGGCGTGGGCGGGGCCGGTTTCGGATCGGGCGCAGGTGTCGGCGGAGGCGGCGTAACCGGCGCGGTCACGGGAGCAGGCTGTGGCGTTACCGGATGTTCGTGGTGTTGCGGGTGTTTCGGGCGCTCGTGTTTCACGGGTTCATGTTTCACGGGGCGCGGTTTGACCGCGACGTGCTTCACGACCGGTTTCGGGGGCGGCGGCGTGGGCATCGGTTTGGGGACAGGTGGTGTGGGCTCCGGTGGCTTCACGGGCGGTGGCGGTTGGGTCGGCGCAGGTGGCGGCGGGGCCGGTGGGGCGGGCTTGGGTGTCGGGGGCGTGGGTAACACGGGGAAGCTCAGCATGACGGGCTGGGGCGGCACGGGTTTGGGTGCCGTATGCCCGAGTTGGAGTGCCACGGCCGACAGGACGAGCCCTTCCAGCACGAGGGCGACAAGCGCCGCGCCCGATAATCCCCGAGCGACGTGGGGCGCGCTGGCGGCCACGGTCATCCCGGTTGCTTCCGCGCCGCGATGCCGATCTGGGTGACGCCGGCGGTGCGACAGGCATCCATCACCGTCATCAGATGCTGCAGCGAGGTGTCTTTGGCGCCCGCGATCGTGACGACGGTATGGGCTGCGTCACCGGCTTGCAGCCGGGCCGTGAGTTGCTGCGGGCTCATCGTTTGACCCTCCACCGTGATGATGCCGGCGGCATCGATGCTGACGAGCACCTTGGGCGGGTGGAGTTCGGTGGCGGTACTGCTGTTGGCCAGATTGGTGCTGAGACCGGTGGTCGGGATCATGTGCAGGGTAATCATGATGAAGAACACCAGCAGAAACAGCATGATGTCGATCATCGGGATGATTTCAATCCGGGCCTTCTTGGGTTCGAAATGACGCATGTCAGCGCGCGCCTCCCTGGTTGATCGGTTGGCTGGCCGGCTGGCTGACTGGTTGGCCGATCTGATGGGCCATCTGAGGGCGAAGCGCCCGTACGTTTTCCGTTCCGGTCGTGTGTCGCTGGATGTAGATCCGGTTGATCAGCATGGTCTTCAGGATTTCCATTTGCTGAAAGACGTGTCGAACCCGGGTATTGAGGCCGTTGAAAAACACGAGGCCGACCATGGCGACAAACAGGCCCGACGCGGTGGCCAGCAAGGCTTCGGCTACGCCGCCCGTAATCTGGGTCGGCGCCGTGTTCGGTCCCGACAGTACCTGAAAGGCATTGAACATCCCGATGATTGTGCCGAGCAGACCCAGTAGTGGGGCCAGGGTGATGATGGTGTCCAATACCCAGAACATTCGGTCCGTATGCTGGGCTTCTTTCATCATCGACTCTTCGAGGATGTCGGCGAGGCGGTCGAAGTGGTGATCGTTGTCATGGGTGGATGCGGCGGTCAGCATCCGGGCAAAGGGCAGCTTTTTGTAGTTAATGGCTAGATCCTGCAAGGCCGGTGCGGAGAGGGCAGGGATGGGGTCGAGTTGGGCCAGCAGGCGTTTCCCGCCCAAGGTGACGTTGCGCAGGTACCAGCTACGCTCCAGCGCGACCGTCAACGCGACAAACAACAGGATAACCATTAAGTACAAAATACCGCCCGAGCTCTGGGCGGCGTGGCTGATGGCGTCAAGATTCATGAGGAATCCCCTCGGTTAAAAAGACATCCCCACGATGCCGTACGGGCAATCGGAGGGATGTCAGGGTCAAGAAACGGTTTTACAGTCCGATGGACAGGGAGAGCTCGTAGCTCCGGCCCGGCAGGGTCCAGTACAACGGGGTGTTGGCGCCGCCGGTATAGCCTGCCAGTGCAAAGATCGAGGTCTTGTTGAACAGATCGTTGACCTGGAAGCTCAGCTTGGCGTCATGCAACGGCCCGGCGGCGCCCTTGAAGGTGTAGCTCGCATTCAGATTGGCGACGGTATAGGGCGACAGGGGTTCGATGGGGGTGCCGTTGCCCGCGAGGTCTCCGTAGCGCTTGCCGACGTGCTTGGCGATCAGAGAGGCGTAGTAACTGCCCTGATTGAAGATCAGGCCGGCTGCATAGGTGCGATCGGGCGCATTCGGCAGCCACTGGCCGGTGGTTTTGTCCTTGGCGCTGTTGATCGACCCGTTGCCGTAGAGGCTGAACCCCTGACCCACGTAGTAGGTAGCTTCGGCTTCCGCGCCCTTGTAGACGGCACCGCCTGCGTTATAGAAAATCGTGTTGCTGCCGATTTTCCGGCTCTCGACCTTGTTGTTGAAGTCGATGTGATACAGGTCGGCAGACAGGGTCAGGTCGTGACTTTGCCAGACGGTACCTACCTGGGTGTTGGTGGTCTGTTCTGGTGAAACCTGACTCAGCGACGGATCGGCCGTGTAGAAAATATTCAGGTTCGGCGCCAGGAAGCCTTTGGCCCACTGGGCGTACGCCGTCCAGTTGTTCTCGATCTTGTAGTGCAGGGAAATGCTCGGCAAGGCCTTCGACCAGCTTTGCGCGTAGTACAGCGGGTTGCCGGTCTTCTGGTTGACCAGCGCATTGATAGTGCGATGGAAATAGGCCAGCTTGACGCCCGGCGTCACGGTCAGGCGGTCGGTGGGTTTCCAATCGTATTCGGCATAAGGCTGAGCCGTGATCAGGCTGTCGTTCATGTTGCGGTCGGTGGCGGCCAGCAGGCTGGTGCCATTGATCAGGCCACCCAAGGTATCGTCGATTTCGTACTGGGTGCGTGTGTTTTTCTGACGATCCAGCCAGACCCCCGCCTTGAACCGGCCGGGGCCGAGATCGCGCGCCACCCGGAAAATATCGCCAAAGGACCGATAGTTCATCGACATGCGCTGGCCCGGCACATTGTTTGCGCCGTAAATGGTGCCGTTCGGGGTTTCGCCGTTCGGATCGCCGCCGTTGAAGCCGGCATGGTGATAGGCATAGGTGTAGAGCTTGTTGTCGATCGCCCAACTGCCGAGCAGGGATTTGAGATCGATATACTCCATGTCCGCCGTGATTTTGTCGTAGTTGTAGCCGTAATACGCCTGACTGGTCGGATCGTTGTTCAGGCCGTAGTTGGACCCGAACTGGGCGATCTGAGCCTTGGTGGCGCCGACCGGCACGTTCTGGTGAATCTTGTTGTACATGCCGAACAGCGTCAGCACGGTGTTGTCGCCGATGGGCGTTTCGGATTTGACTACGAGGTTCTGGCGCTTCTGGGCTGCGTAGGTCAGGGCGCCATCGGTCGATGAATTCTTGTAGTTGATATAAGCCTTGGTATCGCCGAGATCCTTGAGCACGCCCGTGTCATAACGCAGGCCGAACAGATCGGACTTGTGGCTGCCAAAGCTGGCATAGGGTGTCAGGGCCGCCACGTCTTCCGGCTGGCGGGATTGAACTGCAATCGTTCCGCCGAAGGTGGCATCGCCGATCGTGCTCGCGTTGCCCGGGCCGCGATCCACGACGATCTTGCCGGTATCCTGCGGCATGAAATAGTTGGTGGAGTGATGGGTGAAATCGTTCGAGTCGCTGAACGGAATGTCATCGAAGGTCACATTGAACTGACCATCCTGGAAGCCACGCATGCTCAGGCCCTGCGATTCCATGCCGCCCGGTCCGTTGGGCGCCACATCGGCCACGCTGGGTGCGATGGTCACGATATCCGTGTAGTTGGCCGTCGGCGCTGCATTGTTTTCAATGAAGTGCTGATCGATTTGCGATTGGGGTTCCGTCGCTTTCAGCGAGGCCTTGGTGGGTGCCTGGTAGGGCGCCGAAGCCTGTTTGGCCGCAACTGTTCCGCTGCCCGTGCCGTTGGTGCTTTGCACGGTGCCCAGATCAATGGCGCTGTCGGCTTGGGCCACGGGGGTCGCGCTCAAGGCGGCGAGACTGGTCAGGATGACCAGGGTCAGCTTGTTTCGCGTAAATCCGGTGATGTTCATAGGAATCCTTAGTGAAAAATCCTGCGCAAAAACAACAGACGTCGATGACCAGCAACAAACACGGTTTCGGCGTCATTTGATTTCCAGGAAATCAGTTAATGAGGTGAAAAATTCGTAGTGCTAAAAGCGCGGCAAACGATATGTTTTGTTTGTGAACATTCTGTTTCCCAATGCTGACAGTGGAGTGACAGCCCCTCGTTTGCGCGTTGGATTTTTGAGCCAAGCGCTTGTAAATTAACAGGCTGTAACGATTTGTTACGGTTTGGTAATAGTGGTGTATTGAAGTAATGCATTGATGCTTAAAGGGTAGGCCGCACGTTGCTTGTACCCCGTGTTCTTTAAGTTGCTATGATTGAACGGTTCATTTCTATCAAGGGAGAAGCGACCATGGCTCAAGCAACGCAGAATGATTCATCCGAAGAACTGGCCGCCGTCAAAGCGGATCTCAAACAACTGAAAACGGATATGGCGGCCCTGGTGGCAGCATTGAAGGAATCGGGCGCGCAACGCGCGTCGGCGGTCGAGGACAGTGCACTCGACGCGGTACATGAGGCGATTTCTACCCTGAACCGTCGGTTCGAAGGCATTAAAACCAAGGCCGGCACGCAAGCGAAAGATGCGCTGGACGAGGCCGAGCAGACGGTTGTCCGCCACCCGTTGGCGACAGTGGCAGCCGCTTTCGGCATTGGTTTTGTATTGGCCAAGCTCTTTGATGTGGGTTCTCGCCGCTGAACGCATTGACTGAATACGTCATTGGCCTGCTCGAGCTGATGGAGGCCGAGGGACGGGCCCTTCGTCGTGCCGTTGTACGTACCGGCATGGGGTTGGGGCTGTTGCTGGTTGCCGTCGGGCTGATCCTGACCGGATTGGGCTTTTTGATGGCGGCCACCTATATGGCGTTGGCGGTCTGGTTGGGTGCACCCTGGGCGGCATTCGCCGTCGGTGTGGCTGCCTTGCTGCTGGCGGTCCTTCTGGTCTGGCTGGCGCAGCGGATGACCCGCTAAGGAGGCAGTTGTGCCAGAACATGCGCAATGCTCCGAACTGTCGCTCTCTGAGGCGAAACTCAGGCTTCGTCAGCGGGCGACTCATTTGACGGCTGTCGCCGTGCTGCATGGTGTCATTCAGCGCCATCCTCTGTCGGTGATCGTCCTGTCCGTCCTGGGTGGTGGTGTCGCTGCCCGGACCTTCCCCGTTATGGTGCGCATACTGCGCACCGAACCCCAGTGGGTGCTGTTGGCTGCCCAGTTACTCCTCCGGGGGCGTCGCCGCTAGCTGCCTATCGTCCCTGAAGGGCGTTTCCCGCCCTGTCATTTTCGAATCTCCGCTGGATGCCATCGCGAGCAAGGTTTGTTGAAACCAAGCCTCGTTCATGGGATCTGCGATATTTTTTTGGACAATAAAAAACCCCGGCTTAACCGGGGTTTTCAGTGTTACGGTCCGGGGCGCTTAATCAAGCGGACCGGCCGTTATCGCGCTGCTTTGTGGATCAGAAACCGCCGTGGGCAGCTGCTTCCATCATCTTGTGCATGGAGTCACGGACGTGCTGGGCATTCTTCTTGAACGGCTCAGGCATGTTCTTGCCACCGTGGACGAACATGTCCATGTTCAGGCCATACAGCCAGTAACGACCTTCCTTGTCCTCGACAACCGCAACGCGGCAGGGCAGGTAAGCGGAGAAATACGGGCTGAAGTCAACGGCCTGACGCGCAATGGATGGGCTGCAGTACTGATAGATCATCAAGTAACGCTGCTTTTTGCCGGTTTCCAGTTCGAGCTGTTTGGACAGTGGCATTTCGCCAACATTTTTCAGACCGGTGCCGACTGCGGCAGAATCAAGACTGGTCTTGATGTCGTCCGGGGTGATGCCCTTGTCGACTTCCATCCGCCATACGGTCGCAGCACCCAGATCGCCGCCGCTGGCAACAAAGCGATCATACATTCCGCTGTAAATATCCATCGCTTGCGGGTCCAGCTTGTCTTTGATCGACAAAAAGCCGCAACCAGAAAGAGACATGATAGCGACACCCAGAATAGATGCCTTTATGAAATTGTGCATTCGACTCACCCCGTTTTGTTGATTTTATCTACTAGCGAACGCATTGTTGCTCCATTAGTAAACCATGACAAACTGATTTAGTTCATTAGCAATCAACCTTTTTTATATAGTCATATGCTAATAAACCAACCGTGCCACTGGTGTATGGCGCGGCCAGCAAAATATATCGTGCCGGTTCGGGTACAGCATTTTCCCGAATGGGGATCAAATCAACTAGAATCGGGCGCATGTCCACTAAAACTGTAACAACCATGATGCAAACCCAATTGGTGGTGAGCCTGTTCGGGAAACTCGATGTCGTCCAGATGGCGGATCTGTTCGAAATCGTCCAGCAACAGCAATGCCGCGCATTGGATAGCCATGTCTTGACCTTCGGAAGCCGACTGGATATGGGGCTGCGAATATCGGGCAACTGGGATCGAGTCACGCGTGTCGAGTCCGCTCTGCGGGAATTTGCGCAAAAGCATCAGGTGGACGTGAATATCTACCATGAGCAAACCCCGGAAGGGCGTGAAGCGGTGTTGCCCTATGTGCTGGATGCCATTGGGCTGGAATCGGCGGATATCGCTGCAGCCCTGCTGAGGTTCTGCGTCCGGCAGAGCGTGAGTGTTCGGGAGCTGTCCACCCGCGCCTACCGACCGGCGCGCAGTGTCGAGCGGCTGATCCAGTTTCGTGCCGAGGTGGATATCCCGACGAGTTGCCATTTGGGACAGTTCAAAACGGATTTTTTTGACTTGTGCGATGCGCTGAATCTGGATGCGGCCATCGAGCCGAATCGGACATATTGAGGCGCGCGAAAAATCTGTTTTGCCGGAAGGGTTGACGGATGCCCTCACTTTGGAAAAACTGGGTATCAGATTGATCGCTCGGTAGGTCAAGTGGGCGAATGTGTGGGATGAGACCGTGTCGGCCAAACCGGTTTTCTCCCACGATTCGAATCCCTGATCTTCTGCCGACTCGCCAATAACTCGCTCGATCAAGGAGCACTGGATGCCCGATACCGCTCTGACGCTTGGCCAACCCATCCCGCCCTTCAAGGGCCGCACCGCTGACGGCACGATCATTGATCACACCACCCATCTCGGGCAATGGCTCGTTCTGTACTTCTATCCCCGCGACAACACCCCAGGCTGCACGACCGAGGCGCAGGATTTTCAGCGCCTGCTACCGGAATTCACGGCAGCGAAAGCGGTGGTGGTCGGCGTATCGAACGACACGGCAGCCAGCCACGAAAAATTCTGTACCAAACAAGGGCTGACCTTCCCGTTGATCGCCGATACCGAGCGCAGCCTGTCCCTCCTGTTCAATGTCATTCGTGAAAAAAAGATGTACGGCAAAACCTTCGAGGGGATCGAGCGCAGTACCTTTCTGATCGACCCCGAAGGGAAATTACATGCCGAATGGCGCAAGGTGAAGGTGGCCGGGCATGCCGAGGCCGTGCTGGCATCGATTCGGGCGTAACCGTAACCGACTGGTTTTTGTGTGTGACTGTCCGTTCAACGATCTCGTCAATCCATCGCCCCGGAGGCCTTTTATTTAATGATTAATAATACGCGCCAGAAAAAATGCCTGTTCGTGCTCGATACGAATGTGCTGATGCACGATCCGACATCCATTTTCCGATTTATGGAACACGATATTTATCTGCCCATGGTGGTGATCGAGGAGCTCGATAACGGCAAGAAAGGCACCAGCGAAACGGCGCGTAACGTGCGACAGGCCAGTCGCTTCCTCGACGAATTGTTGCAGGATGCCGATCTGGAGAATATCAATCAGGGTCTCGTGATTGAAAATCCGTTATTGAGCAAGAATCGCACGACAACGATTGAACCGGGACGCATGTATCTGCAGACCGAGATCGAGTCCTACGAGTTGCCAATAGGGATGCCGGGTGGACGTCCAGACAACCAGATTCTGGGCGTGACCCTGGCGCTGCGTAATCGGATCAAGGATCGCGAAGTGATTCTGGTTTCCAAGGACATCAACCTCCGGATCAAGGCCACGGCCATGGGGTTGAAGGCCGAGGATTACCACAATGATCAGGTGCTGGACGACGTATCCCTGCTGCATACCGGTATCGTGCAGTTGCCGGATGATTTCTGGGAAAGTCATGGCAAGGCGCTGGAATCCTGGCAGGAAGAAGGGCGGGCATTTTATCGGGTCAATGGCCCGCAGACCGCCGACTGGTATGTGAATTTGGCTCTGTATCTGGATGGCCCGTCGCCGTTTTCCGGGATCGTTCGCTCGATTGATGGGGATGGCTCGGCCGTTGTTGAAACCGCGCTCAATTTTCAGCATGAGCGTCAGTCGGTATGGGGCATCACCGCCCGTAACCGGGAGCAGAGTTTCGCACTCAATCACCTGATGGATCCCGATGTGGACTTCGTGACCCTGCTCGGCCAGGCCGGTACGGGCAAGACCCTGATCACCCTGGCGGCCGCACTGGTCCTCACCCTGGAAAAGAATCGGTACAGTGAAATCATCATGACCCGCGTCACGATTCCGGTTGGCGAAGACATCGGCTTCCTGCCCGGTACCGAAGAAGAGAAGATGACGCCGTGGATGGGCGCCTTGATGGATAACCTCGAGGTGCTGTCCAAAACAGAGAGTGCGGGCGGCACCGGCGGCTGGGAACGGGCCGCCACCAACGATCTGCTGCGTTCCCGGATCAAGATTCGTTCGCTGAACTTCATGCGTGGGCGAACTTTCCAGAACAAGTTTGTCATCATCGACGAGGCGCAGAACCTCACCGCCAAGCAGATGCGTACCCTGATCACGCGGGCAGGCCCTGGAACCAAGATGGTGTGTTTGGGCAACGTGGCGCAGATCGATACGCCGTATCTGACGGAGACCACCTCGGGTTTGACCTTTGTGGTCGATCGTTTCAAGAGTTGGCCGTATGGCGCGCACGTTACCTTGGCGCGCGGCGAGCGTTCGCGGCTGGCCGAGCACGCGGCGGAGGTGCTTTAAGGCATCGCTTGATGGGCGGACTCCGATTCGGGGCCGGTATGAACCCCGCATAAAGAAAGGGCAGTCCGATCGGACTGCCCTTTTTGATGGCTGGCTGATTGATGGCGTCAGCCCACAGGGCTGGACTCATTAATCCAGATTGGATCGCAGGCGCCGGGCCACGGCAACCATGGCGGTCAGTGCCGGCGTGACTTCTGCCCAGTTGCGGGTCTTCAAGCCGCAATCCGGATTGATCCAGAGCCGGTCGGCCGGTACCTTGGCGAGCGCCAGGCGAACCCGCGCTTCGATTTCATGCTCGGTCGGGATCTGCGGCGCATGAATATCGTAGATGCCGGGACCAATGGCATTGGGATAGGCAAATTCAGCGAATGCATCGAGTAACTGCATATTTGAGCGCGTGGTTTCGATGGTGATCACGTCCGCATCCAGCGCAGCAATCGACGCAATGATGTCGTTGAATTCGCTGTAACACATGTGGGTGTGAATCTGTACATCGCTCGGCGCACCGGAAACCGCGTGTTTGAAAGCGCGCACGGCCCAGGTGAGATAGGCCGGCCAGTCCTTCTGGCGCAGTGGCAAGCCTTCCCGGAACGCGGGCTCATCGACCTGAATCATGCCGATTCCGGCGTCAGCAAGGTCGCTGATTTCGGCGCGCAGAGCTTCGGCGATCTGGTAACAGACCTCCTCTCGGGAGAGATCGTCGCGGACGAAGGACCAGAACAGAATGGTGACCGGACCCGTCAACATCCCTTTGACCGGCAAGGGTGTCAGTGACTGGGCATAGCTGCTCCAGGCGACGGTCATCGGCCGCGGGCGGCGTATATCGCCCCAAATAATAGGGGGTTTCACGCAGCGGGAACCGTAGGACTGCACCCAACCTTCCTGGGTAAAGGCAAATCCGTCGAGCTGTTCCCCGAAGTACTCGACCATGTCGTTGCGTTCAGCTTCACCATGAACCAGCGCATCCAGGCCAATGGCTTCCTGAGCCTTGATGACCTGCGCGATCTCCGCCTTCATGTGCGCTTCATAGGTATCGACGGTGATTTCATTGTTCTTGAACGCCTTGCGGGCGGCCCGGATTTCATGGGTTTGTGGGAATGAACCAATGGTGGTGGTCGGCAGCAGGGGCAGATTGAATCGCGCTTGTTGTGCCGCCGCCCGTTGCGTAAAGGCCTCGGCCCGATCCGGGCTTTGGGTGGCGATGGTTTCTGTTTTGCGACGAAGCTGTGGGTCACGCCGGCCGAGGCGGTTATCCAATTCCTTGCGTGCACTGGCGGCCTGATTGAGTTCCAGTGCGATGGCGTCCCAGCCTTCGGCCAATCCGCGGGCCAGCAGGTTCAATTCATTCAGTTTTTGGCGGGCGTAACTCAAATTTTTTCGCAGGAAGGGTTGCAGCTGGGTTTCCAGGGTCGCGTCCAGTGGCACATGCAGCAGCGAACAACTTGGGGCCAGCCAGAGGCGTTCCTGCAAACGGGCATGAACGGGGGCGAGTCGAGTCAGTATGCTGCCCAGATCGGCGCGCCAGATGGATCGGCCGTCGATGATGCCGACGGAGAGCACTTTGTAATCAGGGAGCCGATCCGCTACCGCAATCAGATCCGAGGTCGTCGTGGCATCAATGTGCAGACCATCGACGGGCAAGCCCGCAGCCAGCGCGATGTTGCCGTTTAAATCGCCGAAGTAGGTCGTAAGCAGCAGCTTGATGCCCGGGACTTTCAGGCGATGGTAGGTCGGTTCGAAGGACTGCAGCCAGGCCAGGGGGAGGTCCAGGGTCAGGATGGGTTCGTCGATCTGAACCCAGCTGACTCCGAGCGCCTTCAGTTCGGTGAGTAACTGTTGATACGCCAGCGACAGGGCCTCTGCCTTGGCGAGTCGCCCCGGTTCGTCGAGACCCCGGCTGAACCAGAGAAAACTGAGGGGGCCGAGCAATACCGGCTTGGCATCGGGTGTGATCGCCAGTGCCTCCCGAACTAGATCGAGATAGCGCGCTGCGTCCAGCACGACCGGCTGATCGGCTTCCAGCTCCGGCACCAGGTAGTGGTAATTGCTGTTCAGCCATTTTTTCATGGCCAACGGTGCCACATTCCGGCCATCAATCTGTCGGCCGCGACCCAGGGCAAACAGGTTTTCCAGGGTATTTGCCGTGGATTGGAACCGGCTCGGTATTTGCCCGAACAGTAGCGCCGTGTCGGCAACATGATCGTAAAACGAGAAATCCCCAACCGGCGGGCGCGTGATATGGGCGGCGGCGTGGTCGTCGAGGACCTGTCGGCGCACTGCGCTGCCGATGTCCAGCAGTGCTTCTTTCGGGCTCTCGCCACGCCAATGTGATTCGAGCGCCCATTTAAGGACGCGGCGTTCGCCAATGCGGGGAAATCCCAGGGTGTGGGTAGTCAAGGTGGAGGCATGAGTCATGATCGGTCTCTCGTCGTGCGGAATTGATGATTAACGGCATTCACCATACCTGAACATATAATGATTTATATTGATGGTATTTGATCGACAAGATGAGCCGGACTGATGCAAATCAAACGCCGCTTCGGGCGAGATTGCCAGCGCTGCAGATATGGGGAACTATTGTTGATGGGGCAGCTCTTAAGCCCGCCTCGCGCGCGACGCGAGGCATGGTACTCACCTTATTTCGCAGGATATTCATCTCCCATGGCCTGGCTCATTACAAAATATTTGATTACCGCCGCCGTCGTCGTGCTGGTATCCGAATTCGCCAAACGCAGCGACAAGCTGGGCGGCCTGGTTGCGGCCCTGCCCATGGTGACGGTATTGGCCCTGATCTGGTTGCACGTCGATAATCAGTCCCAGGAGAAAATTTCCAACCATGCCTGGTATACCTTCTGGTATGTGATTCCCACCTTGCCCATGTTCCTCGCATTCCCACTATTGCTGCCCCGCCTGGGATTCTGGCCGGCGCTCGGCGCCTGTGTCATTCTGACCATGGTCAGCTTCGGTCTGTTTGCCCTGGCGGTTCGCCGTTTCGGTATCGAATTGCTCTGAGTTCGAGCGTTTTCTGCCCTCCGGTTTCATCATGACGCTGAATGCGCTGTAAGAAAGCGCCGGGTAGTACGACAAACCATCAAGAGAATGCATTCGGCCCATGTCTGTATGTCGGCCGGGGCAGTCCTCTTCCGCAGCTGATCGTTGCGGTGCGTTCCACTTTTATTGATTGATGGAGACTCAGATGATGAAACATGCACACAAAATGACGGCAGCGACTCTGGCCATGGCGCTGGGTTCAGCATTGGCGATTTCGGCAACCGCTGCCCAGGCAGATATGAACAGCAATGGGATGAGCAATACCGGGGCCGCTCAGGAAAAATGCTACGGCGTGTCGCTCAAGGGCAAGAACGACTGCGCGTCCGGGCCGGGTACGTCCTGTGCCGGTAGTGCGGTCAAGGACTATCAGGGCAACGCCTACAAGATGGTGCCGGCGGGAACCTGCGGCAAAATGATGTCCAAGACATCACCCACCGGCCATGGCATGACCAAGGCCTACTAAGCGATCATTCGCTCACGTGTCGGTCCGGCCGGGATTTCCCGGTTGGCCGCGCGCTGAATAAGAACGGGATGTGCCATGAACCAGCATCAACCGGCCGGGCCTGCTCGGGTCCGGACAAAACACATCGGGGCACATCCTGTGGCCTCATCCCTTCTTGATCCTGCAAACGCGCTTCCCTCCGACGGGAACGCGTTGCCGGATCGGGTCGGGGTGGGGCTCAAACCCGAACACTTCCAGGCGATTGTCGCCACAAAGCCGACGGTCGGCTTTTTTGAAATCCATGCCGAGAACTATCTGGTTCCCGGTGGCGCCTTTCATTATTTTCTGACACAAATCCGAACCCAATACCCGCTGTCGATCCACGGCGTCGGCTTGTCCATCGGTGGCGAAGGGCCCTTGGATCGTTTGCATCTGCAGGCATTGCGCCGTTTGCTGGATCGCTATGAACCCCAGTCATTCTCGGAGCATCTGGCCTGGTCGAGTCACAACGACATTTTTCTCAATGACTTGCTGCCGATGCCCTACGACCAACCCACACTGGATCGGGTCTGCCGGCATGTCGATGAGGTTCAGGAGGTACTGGGCCGCCCGATGCTGCTGGAGAATCCGGCGACCTATATAGAGTTCGCGGAGTCCACCCTGAACGAGACAGCATTTATCGGTGAAATCGTCCGTCGCACGGGCTGCGGGCTGTTGCTCGACGTCAATAATGTCTATGTGAGTTGTAGCAATCACGGGCGCGATCCGGTTCGCTACCTGTCGGAATTGCCGCTATCGGCCGTGGGCGAGATTCATCTGGCCGGATTCCATCGCGAGACGGATTCGCTGGGTGCGCCCTTGTTGATCGATAGCCATGACAGTCGGGTGGATGACGCCGTCTGGTCGTTGTTTGACCACACGGTTGCGGCCATCGGCCCGAAGCCTGTGCTGATCGAATGGGACAACGACGTGCCGCCGCTGGCCACCTTGCTGGCAGAAGCGCAGCGGGCGGAAGGGATCATGCGGGGATACCGGCCCGACCAGGTCGTGGGGCGGCAATCATGACGATGCCCGATCTGTGGATGCAGACCCTGCTCGATCCCGACCAGCCGTACCCGCCGGGGCTGACCACCTGGAACGGATCGGACCCGGCGCAACGGTTTGCCGTGTATCGCAACAACGTGATGGTGTCGCTGATTGATGCCTTGGCCGATACCTTTCCCGTGGTCGAGCAACAGGTCGGCCGCGATTTTTTTCGTGCCATGGGCCAAGTCTTTGTTCAGGCCCACCCGCCCCGCAGTCCGCTGTTGGTGGATTATGGCCAGGCGTTTCCCACATTTATCGAGGGTTTCCCTCCGGCGGCTGAATTGACCTATCTGCCGGATCTGGCTCGGCTTGAATTGGCCTATGTCGCGGCGTTTCATGCGGCGGATGCCGAGCCGGTGGGGGCGTCTGCCTGGCAGACCCTGTTGGCGAGACACGATGATCTGACGACGACCCGGTTCCGGTTTCAGCCGTCGCTGCAGGTGCTTCGGTCGGAGTACGCCATCGTTTCTCTGTGGGCTGCCCACCAGGCGGATGCGGACCGAGCGCTGGATTCGATCGATCCCGATGCGCCCGAGAACGCTTGGGTCATTCGGCGTGACTGGCGGGTGGTTATCCTGAACATGCCGGATAGCGACACCGATTTTCTCGCGGCGCTGCAATCGGGGCAGTCGTTCGGCACGGCGGCAGATGCCCAAAATAAGCATCCGGATTTCGACCTTAGTCGTTGTCTGTCGGTTTTTGTGGCAGAGAAACTGGTGGTGGGCGTCCTGCCCGACTGATCGCTGTGATCAGTTCCGGTCGTCCGCCTGGTTGGCCGAAGCGGAATCTTGCGGCTGGTCAGGTACGGAGGCGCCCTGGGCATAAGACTGGCTCAACTGGCGGAGTGTCTTGATCTGTCGGCCGAAATTGCGGCAATTGGTGCATTCCAGCGTATGGAAACGCAGACCGAGCACTTCGCGAAAAGACAGTTTGCGTTCCAATTCCTCCGACAGCAGTCGGGTGGCGGCGCGGCACTTCAGCATGAGGGAACCTCCGGGGCAAACTCTTTCGGCACGAACCAGGTGTCTTCCAGGCAGGCCCGCAGCCGCAGTCGTGCCCGATACAGGATCACATGCAGGTTGCTGACTGTAATGCCCACCGCGGCGCAGATTTCGTGGCTCTCCATTTCGACGAACTCGCGCATCATGAATATGCGGCCCTGCTCGGTCGGCAAGTGCTCCAGGCAGGCCTCGAACACGCGCCAGAACTGCTGCTGCTCGATGGAACCCTCCGGGTCGCGCCAGACATGGGGCCGTTCTTCGGCCTGCCAGATGCCCCGGTCATCGAACGGGTCCGGGTCGTTGGATTCCTCAGCATCCGGGTAGGCCAGTCGTTTGTTGTCGGTAATACGCAGTCGCAGCTGGTCGATGATCTTGTTCTTGAGGATGGCAAACACCCAGGTCTTGATGGCCGCACGACCCGCAAAGGAGCGCGCATTTTTCAGCGCGCCCACCAGGGCCTCTTGAACGGCATCTTCCGCCAAGTGCGGGTCGCCCAACTGGAGCACCGCGAATTTCAGCATCTGTCGGCGCAAATCCGCAAGGAATACCGGGTCGGCCAGAAGGGACGTCGTCGTGGCAGGCGCGCCGCCGGGTGGCGGCCCACTGTTCTGTATCGGGTTCGTGTGTGTCACCGGTGCCTCTCCCTTCAGTCATGGAATGCCGCCTGATTCGGCGGCCGGACATGGTCGGGTGCTTGGTCGATCCTGCAGGCAGAATTCTTACACCCCGCTCAGCAAATATTATTCCGGCACGACGTTCGTTTTTTTAGGCGGCGCACGCAGCGGCGCGCGACCATTGGGTTTGGAGAAGGCGTTCATGATGCGGCAAAACAATTCGGCGGTTTGTTCGGCATCGTATAGGGCACTGTGGGCCTGGGCGCTATCCCACTCCAGCCCGATGGCTTCGAGTGCCTTGGCAAGCACGGTTTCGCCGACGGCCAGCGCCGAGAGCGTCACGGTGTCGAAGGTGGAAAACGGGTGGAAGGGGTTGCGCTTGTTGCCGCATCGCGCCACGGCCGCATTGATGACGGCCAGATCGAAAGCCGCGTTATGGCCGACGAGGATGGCGCGGCGTGCACCATTGAGCTTCAGCCGCTGACGGATGGGCTGAAAGAATTGTTGCAGCGCTTCGGCTTCGGACAAGGCATTGCGAAATGGGTGGTCGATATCGATGCCGTTGATCTTCATCGAAACCGGATCCAGATTGGCCCCTTCGAAGGGCGCCACATGTAATTGGATCCGGTCGACCTGCACGATTTTGCCCTGGGCATCGACGTCCAGCAGGACGGCGGCCAATTCGAGCAGGGCATCGGTCTGAGGATTCAGGCCGCCGGTTTCGACATCGACCACCACCGGCATGAAGCCGCGAAAACGTCGGGATACAGTCCAGTCGTCCGGGCGGTCGCCGCCCATGGCGGTGAGAAATTCGGTGGGTTTCGGCAGGGCATCTGTTTCGTCGTTGATGGTATTGAACTCAGTCAAGGTGGGTCCGCCAGGCTTGCACGGTGTTGTACATCAACAGGGCGATGGTCATGGGGCCGACACCGCCGGGTACCGGCGTGATCCAGCTGGCGCGTTCGGATGCCGTCGTGAAATCGACATCGCCGCACAGGCTACCATCGGCCTGACGATGGATGCCCACATCGACCACGATGGCGCCCGGTTTGATCCACTCGCCCTTGATCAGTCCCGGCTTGCCCGCTGCCGCCACGACCAGATCCGCCCGCTGGATGTGTGCGGCCAGATCCTTGGTAAAGCGGTGGGTGATGGTAACCGTGGCGCCGGCCAGCAGCAGTTCCAACGCCATGGGCCGACCCACGATATTGGATGCCCCCACGACGACGGCTTCGAGGCCGTAAAATTCGACATTGGCCGATTCCAGCAGCTTCATGATGCCGAAAGGGGTGCAGGGCCGCAGTGCGGGCTGGCGGATGGCCAGCTTGCCGATGTTTTCGTGATGAAAACCGTCCACGTCCTTGGATGGGTTGATCCGCTCGATGATCGATTGCGTGCGGAGGTGGGCGGGCAGGGGCAACTGCACCAGAATGCCATCGATTAGGGGATCGGCATTGAGCCGGTCGATCAGCGCATCGAGATCGGTCTGGGTGGTGTTGGCTGGCAGGTCGTGGGCCTCCGAATGGATCCCGAGCGTGGCACAGGCCTTGCGCTTGCTGCCGACATACACCTTCGAAGCAGGATCTTCACCCACCTGAACCACAGCCAGCCCAGGTGGGCGGGTGCCTGCGGCGGTTGCCGCCTGGATTTCTTGTTCCAGTGTGGCGCGAATTTCGGCGGAAACCGCGCGGCCATCCAGCAGTTGAGCTGTCATAAGGGAGATAACGCTGTGTTGGGGAGCGGCGATTGTCGCATGAAGGGGTGGGCAGGCTCAATCAGACTCATCGACAGGCGAGTCTTGATTGCCCATCGGATGACCGTCGGGAGATTCATTCAACCATGCGACAAGAAGATCAGAACCGTGAGCACGCCAACGCTGAGGCCCCAAAAAATAAATGACCAGCGGCTGGACCGTCGGGCCCGGCTTTTCTCGGGCCAACGCCGGGGGGAGATCCCTTTCAGCACGAAGACCAGCTTTGCCGACAGATTGATCGCGGCGATATTGATGGCCAGCAACAACCCGGCTTCATAGGCGTGAGACCAGTCGCCCCAGCCGAGAAACAGGCCCAGCGCCGCAGCGGGGGGCATCAGGGCGACCGCGACCATCACGCCGACCAACCCGATGGCGGCTCCGGTGGTGAGCGAGAGTACGGCGGCAGCCCCGGACGCCAGCGCGAGGATCAGGGCGGAAAAATTCACATTTGTTCGGGTAATCAATTGCACGCTTGAACTGGGTTCAAGCAGCCAGGCCATGCTCCAGGCGACCAAAATGGATAATCCCAACCCGGCCAGTGCTGCTGCAATGGCCCGACGTACCAATTGCAGATCGCCCAAGGTCGTGCCCAGCGCCAGAGCAAGATTGGGGCCGAGCAGCGGAGCAATCACCATCGCACCAATCACGACGGCGGTATTGTTGTCGATCATGCCCAGGGCCGCCACGATGGTCGATAGCCCCGTCAGCAGCAGATAGGTCGAGGTAATCCGGCCGCCGGTTTCGACCTGTTCGTACAGTTCCTCGCGGGTCAGGCTGGGTTCCTTGTCCCCTTTTTCCTTGCCGGGTTTCTTGGTCTCAGCCTGCTCTTCCGGTTCGTATTTGGGCAGGGTTGCATCAATGTCGTGGATGATGATTCGGGCTTGCGGACTGCGGTCCAGCACCTTCTGCAGTTTGTCCAGCAGGGGCTGGAAGTTGCCGGGCGCCACCATGAACTGAGTGGAGAATCGTTCATCCTCGAAGGCGGCCGAGCGCCACCAATCAATGACGCCTTGATCTTTGGCTATTTGGGCAATGGCCGATTTTTCTTTCGAGGGCACGACGATTTCGACGACTTTCAACGCCATGGCGCGTGCTCCGACTGATGAGGTTGCGCTGAGTGGTTCATGAGTGTTCCGGGTCGAGCGTTGGGGTGGGTGCCACGGTTGGTGCCACGGTTGGTTCCAGGGTAGACGTGACTGCGAAGAAGTCCTGCACATCCCGCAGATCCGAGGTGCGCCGCATCGGCGGCAGGGCATCGAGAATCTGTCGGCCATACCCGGTGGTTTGCAGCCGCTGGTCGCAGAGGATCAGTACGCCACGGTCTGCCACGTCGCGAATCAGGCGGCCGACTCCCTGCTTGAACGTGATGATCGCCTCGGGCAGGGCCATGGCGGCAAACGGCGACAGGCCGGATTCCTTGAGCTGGGTTTCGCGCGCCCGGCGCACGGGATCGTCGGGCGAGGCGAAGGGGATGCGATCGATCATGACGACCGACAGCGCTTCGCCCCGGACATCCACGCCTTCCCAGAAGCTCTGGGTGCCCAGCAACACACCGTGCCCCGACTGGCGGAAGGCCTCGAGCAGGGCGGCTTTCGCCTGTGTGCCTTGCACGAACAGCGGAAAGGGCAGTTTCCCTTCGAGAATTCGGGCGGCTTCCTGCAGGGCACGGTGACTGGTGAACAGCAGGAAGGCGCGGCCCTGGCTGGCTTTCAGCACAGGAAAAGCCAAGCGCAGAATTTTCAGGGTGTAGTCGGGGTCGCCTTTGGGTTCAGGCAGGTTCTGCGGCAGATACATCAGGGCCTGATCGGGATAATCGAACGGCGACGGGGTTTGCTGACACACGGCAAGATTCAGGTTGAGACGCCGGGTGAAGTGGGAAAAATCCTTGCCCGCTGCCAGCGTGGCCGAGGCGAATACCCAGGCACGCGGCTGGCTTTCGACGATCTCGGAAAAGGTTTTCCCGGCATCCATCGGTGTGGTGTTCAGCGTGAACGAGCGTTCGCGGCGTTCCAGCCAGCGCACGGCGTCCGTATCGTCGGTTGTGCTGCGGTAACTGCGGAATGCCTGACTCATCTGGACGGCCCGTTCGAAGCAACTGCCCAGGCCCTTGCCGCGTGGCGCGGCGACTTCCAGCGCGGTGCGCAGGGCGTCCAGCCGTTCCTGAAGCGTTTCGAAGGCGCCGGTGATCGCGTCGTCGTCCACCAGTTCCGACCAGGCGATCCGGTCGGTTCGCGCCCGCTTCAGCGCTTGAACTGCGGGGTCGATCGCCTGTTCGAATTGCTGGGCGACCTGGGTCACATCCGTCATGTCCGCCGCTTCGGCCTGCTGTTCGCGCGCCGTGTCGCGAACGAGGTCGAGCATCTGGCCGCTGCTGAGCGAGGCCCCGAAAAACAGGCTGGCGATTTCCGGCAATTGATGCGCTTCATCCAGCACGATCACGTCGGCCTGGGGCAGCAATTCCGCAAAACCGCTCTGGCGGATGGCAATGTCGGCACAGAACAGATGATGGTTGATGACGACCACGTCGGCCTCGTGGGCGGCTTCACGTGCCTTCACCACAAAGCAATCGTCGAACTGCGGGCATTCCTTGCCCAGGCAGTTGTCGTTGGTGGAGGTCACGAGCGGCCAGATGCCGTGCTCTTCCGGCACGCTGTTGCAGCGGGCGATGTCGCCATCGATCGAGCGGCTGGCCCAATCCTTGATTTTGTGTAAAGCACGCACCCATTCGGGGCTTTGCAGACGGCCTTCCTCGATGGCCCGTTTGAGCCGATGAGGGCAAAGATAGTTGGCGCGACCCTTGAGCAGGGCGACGCGGGCATCCGAACCCATCAGGCGTTTGATCTCGGGCAAATCCCGACCAAAAATCTGATCCTGAAGATGCTTGGTGCCGGTGGACACAATCGCCTTGCGTCCGGCCAGCAGTACCGGCGCCAGATAGCCGAAGGTCTTGCCGACACCGGTGCCGGCCTCGATCACGACCGTGCGGGAGTCGGTAATCGCATCGCGGATGATCTCTGCCATCTGAACCTGGCCGGGGCGGGGCTGATAACCGGGGAACTCGGCAGCCAGCACCCCCTCGGTACCAAATACGGCATCAAGGGTGGTTGGTTTTTTGTTGGTGGACTCACTCACGGCGATGACCTATCGCGGCGCGCTGCTGTGGGAGGCATCGTGTCGATCATCAGCCTGGATCATTAGCCTGGATCATTAGCCTTGGGTCTGGAGGGGCTGGGATCCCGCCTTGCGGCGTGCTTCGGCGGCGCCCTGGACATTGCCCTGGGCGTCGCGCGTCTTGGCAACCATCAACCAGGCCGCACTCAGTTCCTGATTGGTGCCGGCGTACTGTACTGCCCGCAGGGCGAACTGTTCAGCTTCGGCGGCCTGACTCTGGGCCAGTCGCAACTGGGCGAAGTCCATCCAGAGACGCGGGTCGTGCGGTTGAATCTGTACCGCGCGTTCCAGAGTGGCCTCCGCGCCGCCGAGATCCCCGGCCTTGGTCTGGTGCTCTGCACGGACGATCAGCGCATGTACGGCGGGCGCACTGGCGGTCGGTGCAGCCTGCATGGGCGCCGCATTCATGCCTGTGCCGCCCGACATTCCGCCGGACATCCCACTGTTCGGGGCGGGCAGGTTCTGTTCGCGAATGGTCGGCATGATGAGGGGGTGCGCCTGCACCGAGGGCGGAATGGGCGGCTGCTTCATCGTCGGCACCGGCGCGGTCTGCATGGGGGGTGCAGTGGCGCAGCCAGCCAGCAGCCCGATGACGCTGAACGGGATTGCGAGACGACCCAACCGGGCCAACATGCGGATTGCAGGGCGGGCGGAAGTGGCACGAAAACCGATCGGAGAAAATATCATGGATCGCAGTCCTTAAATCGAGGGGCGCAAGCTAGCGGAAAAAATTCAGAATCGGGCTGAGCGGGTTACTGTCGCCGGGTGCGCCGGGCGTACCGTCAGGCGCATTTCCCTGGCAATCCTGCACGGCCTGCGGCTCATATCCGCTGATGAACGGCATCAGGATACCCGGACACTGCGCGGGTACACGTGCCTGCAGGGCGACGTCGACCCGCTGGAAGGAAACACCTTTGGGGGGCGTCATATCCCGCGGCTTATTGTACAGCGGTTTGAACGCAGCGGCCCACACGGGCAGGGCGCCGCTCGAGCCGGTCAGGCTGGTGGGTTTGTCGTCGTCGCGACCAACCCAGATCACCCCCACCCGATTGCCCGTAAATCCGGCAAACCAGGCGTCCCGACTGTCGTTCGTCGTACCTGTTTTGCCGGCCACGCCAACCGATGGCGGAATGGTCTTGTTGAGTCTGCGCGCCGTGCCGTCCGAAACCACGCCCTGCATGGCGTACTGCAGCAGATACAGCGCATTCGGGTCGGCGACCTTGGTCACCGTCAGCGGATAGCGGGATAGCGGCTTGCCCTGACTATCCACCACGCTGCGAATGGCGCGCAACGGGCTGTAGAACCCGTCGGAGGACAACGTCTGGTAGATCTGCGCCACGGTAAACGGCGTCATCGTCATCGAACCGAGCAGCATGGCCGGGAAGAACGGCTTGATCTGTGGGCCGCCGAGCTTGTGCAGGGTATCGGCGACGTTGTCGAGGCCCACGTCCATGCCGAGCTTGATGCTGGGCACGTTGCGCGATTCCGCGAGGTCGGTATAGAGCGGTGTCGGGCCGAGGAACTGTCCGCCGTAGTTCTTCGGTGTCCAGGGCTCGGAGCCTTTCTGATCGATGGTGACGGGGGAGTCGTCGAGCAGGGTGATCAGCGAAAACTTGGCCGGATCGGAGAGTGCCGTCAGATAGATCGCCGGTTTGATCAGCGAACCGATCTGACGCTGGGCATCCAGTGCCCGGTTGTAGCCTTCGAAGGTCGGATCGCGGCCCCCGATCAGCGCCTGAACCTCGCCGGTGCCAATCGAAGTGATGATGCCGGCCGTCTGCAGGGTATCCGGCGCATATTTGTGGGCCTTCTCGATGGGGTCCAGCGCATCGACGGATTTTTCCAGTGCGGCCTGCACGCGGGGTTGCATCGTCGTGAAAATCCGCAGGCCCTTGGTTTTGAGGTCTTCCGGGTTGTACTGCTCGGCCAGTTGCCGCTGCACGAGGTTCAGGAAGGCCGGATGCGGCGAGGTGGTGCCCTTTTCCTTCAGTACGCCCAACGGACGCTGTTTCAGCACGCCCGCCTCGGTCTCGCTGATCAGTCCGTTGTTGGCCATCAGGTCGATCACGGTGTCGCGGCGATTCTTTGCGCGCTCCGGGTTGCGGCGGGGATTGTAGTAGGAGGCACCTTTCACCATGCCGACCAGCAGGGCGATTTCTTCGGGACGGAGTTCATCGACCGGACGACCGAAGTAATAGCGGGCCGCCAGACCAAAGCCGTGGATCGCCTGGCTGCCGTCCTGACCGAGATACACCTCGTTCAGATAGCCTTCCAGAATCTTGTCCTTGCTGTAATGCCACTCCATTTCGAGTGCCATGATCATCTCGGCGACCTTGCGTTCGATGGTGCGCTTGGGCGTGAGGAACAGGTTTTTGGCCAGCTGCTGGGTGATGGTGCTGCCGCCCTGAACGGTGTGGCCGGAGGTCAGATTCACCAGGAACGCGCGCAGCACGGCGCTGGGTACCACGCCGTGGTGGTGGTAGAAATCCCGGTCCTCGGTGGTGATCAGGGTCTTGATGAGCAGCGGTGCGTCTTTCTGCACCTGCACGGCGCTCAGCAGAATCCGGTCTTCGTTCACGTCGGGATACAGCTGGCCAATCATCATCGGTTCGAGGCGGGTGATGCCGATGTCTGCGCCACTGGCGTCGGTCACACCGACCACATCCTCATTCACGAAACGCACCCGAATCTGTTTGTCCGGCTCCTGGCCATCGGGGAAATCGAAGGCACGGCGGTGAATCCGAATCTCGTTGCCGACGCGGTCGAAGGTGCCGGTTTCCGTCAGATCGTTACGGTCGCGATAGTGGAGATTGGTGAGTTCGCTGACGAGCTCGCTCGGCGACAGATGTTGCCCGACGTAGATTTCCTGCGGCGCGGCATACACCGTAGCCGGCAGTTTCCACAGCGTGCCGGAAAAGCGGTCGACGACGCGCTCATTCAGTACATAGGCCCAGATCGTCACCAGGCCCGCAACCACGAGCGACCCGATCAGGAAGAGCTTGATGAGCGTACCCTTCAGATTGAAGCGTTTTGCGGGTGTGGCCGATTTGGCGCTGCTTTTTTTAACGGGTTTTTTTCGGGCTGCCACGTGACTCAATTCCTGTCGCTAAACACCTGAGATGGATATTTGGGTCGAAAAATCCCTGGGCACGAGCTGAGCGGTCCTGTGTCCTGGTAGACAGCCCTGCCCGGGCCTCGGATTCGCCCGGAGATGACTCAGGGATCGATCGTTCGGCGGGATTTTTCGATGGTTTTTCACAGTTCGCCCGGTGCGTTTTGCTAAACTCGGGACCAAACACTTTAAAAGACGCAGTCTAACAGCAACCCTTGCGGGGTGACGAGAATCTGTGACCGCGCTTTTCCATTGACCACAGAACGGAATCGAATCCCATGCATGTCCAAACTCCGCTGATCGAACGCTTCAAGCGCTATCTCCATGATACTCATGGCGAGGTCGTGCATCTTCAGACGCATATATCCCATGTGTTTCTGGCGGGCGATCACGCCTACAAGATCAAGAAACCGGTCAATTTCGGCTTTCTGAATTTCTCCGAGTTGGCGCAACGGCAGCATTTTTGTCAGGAGGAAATTCGCCTCAACAAACGCCTGGCACCGCAGTTGTATCTGGACGTGGTGGGTATCGACGCCAATGGCCGCCTGATCGTCGATCCGATGGCTGCCGCCGAGCCCGTTATTCACATGCGGCGTTTCGATCAGGTCGATCGGCTGGACAATTATGCCCGTACCCATGGCCTGGACGATGCGCTCGTTGATGCGCTGGCCGAGCAGATCCAGCAATTCCACGAGAAAGCCGCGCAAGCCCCGCAGTCCAGCCATTTCGGTACGCCGGAAACCGTGTATTTCCCGATCAACCAGAACTTCGAGCAGATTCGCCCTTTCTTGACCGACGCAGCGGATGAAAACCAGCTGGATCGGATCGAGGCGGCGAGCGAGGCGGCTTTCCTTATGCTCAAGCCGCTGATTGTTGCCCGCAAGAAGGAGGGTTTCATCCGCGAAGGTCATGGCGACATGCATCTGGGCAACATTGCGCGGATCGATGGGGAAATCGTCATTTTCGACGGCATCGAATTCAACGAAGACTTCCGTTGGAGCGACACGGCCAGCGATCTGGCCTTCCTGATGATGGATCTGACCGACCGCCAGTTCCTGAGTGCGGCCCGCCGCCTGTTGAGCGCCTATCTGGAGGCCACCGGCGATTACGAATCGCTGCCGCTGCTGAATTTCTATCAGGCCTACCGGGCCACGGTGCGCGCCAAGATCGCGCTGTTCGAGATCCGGCCCGATTCCACCGAAGCCGAGCGCACGGCCCAGTGGGCCACCTATCGTCGCTATGCCACGCTGGCCGAGCAGTTTCTGGCGCCACGCACGGGGTCGCTCTGGATCACGGTCGGTTTTTCCGGCAGCGGCAAGTCGCTGGCTGCCCAGGAGCTGGTGATGGCCCACGGCGCGGTTCGGGTACGTTCCGATGCCGAGCGCCTGCGGCTATATACCGATCGCGCCCAGCGCTACAGCAGCAGTGCGAGCGAGCATATCTATGCGCATCTGGCTCATATCGCCCGCATTGGTGTCGAAAGCGGTTGGCCGATGGTGATCGACGCAACCTTCCTGCACCTGGCGCAGCGTCGGGATTTTGCGCATCTGGCCGAGCAGCTTGGCTGTCCGTTCCACATCCTGTTTATCGAGTGTGATGGGCCAACCCTGCGCCGCTATCTGCGCGAACGGATCAGCAGCGGCAAGGACATCTCCGAGGCGGACGAACAGGTGCTGGAAACCCAGATGCAGCAACTGGAACCGTTGACGTTGGAAGAACGCGGCCACACGTTCCGCTTGCAGTGCGATGCACCGTTTGGCGGGCAGATGCAGGATATTCTGCAGGCGCTTTGATCCAAGCCACATGCGCCTTGGTTTTCGGCGCTTTAGTCGGCTTCGTCCGAAGCGGACAACGCATCCTGCCAGGCAAAAATCAGATCCAGCGCCTGCCGGGGCGTGAGGGCATTCGCATCCAGCGATGCCAGTGCGTCCAGAACCGGATTCGGCTCGCTCGGGTGATTGATGTCCCTGTCTTCTTCCACTTCCTGCGCCGCCGAGGCAAACAGATCCAGTTGGGCTGACTGGGCGCCAGTCACGGGCGCCTGCTGTTCCAGCCGGTTGAGCAGGGTCTGGGCGCGGCGAATCGTCTCACGCGGCAGCCCGGCCAGCGCCGCGACCTTGATCCCGTAACTCTGGCTGGCCGGTCCGGCCTTCACCGTATGCAGGAAAATCAGCTCGTCGCGATGCGTCACGGCATCCAGATGCACGTTGTGCACGCTGGCGAACTGGTCAGCGAGCTGGGTCAGCTCAAAATAATGGGTGGCGAACAGGGTGAGCGCGCGGTTCTTCTTGATCAGCTGCTCGGCCACGGCCCAGGCGAGTGCCAGCCCGTCGAAGGTGGAAGTGCCCCGGCCGATCTCGTCGATCAGCACCAGCGATTGCGCGCTGGCGGTGTGCAGAATCTCGGCGGTTTCCGTCATTTCGACCATGAAGGTCGAGCGCCCGGAGGTCAGATCGTCGGCCGCGCCGATGCGGGTGAAGATGCGGTCGATCGGACCGATCCGCGCCCGGCTGGCCGGCACGAACGAGCCGATATGCGCCAGCAGTACGATCAACGCTGTTTGCCGCATATAGGTGGATTTACCACCCATGTTTGGCCCCGTGATCAGCAGCAGTTGGCGCTCCGGCCCGAGTTGCAGATCGTTGGGCGTGAAGGCGCTCTGGCTGAAGGCCTCGATCACCGGATGCCGCCCAGCCTCGATCTCGATGCCCGGCTCCGCCGAGAGTTCCGGCGCGCGCCATTGGCAGCGCAGGGCGACGCGGGCCAGCGCATGCAGCACGTCCGTCTGCGCCACGGCCGCCGCCAGGTCGCGTAACACGCCTTGATGCTGGGCCAGCTCGATCAACAAGTCGTTGAACAGCGCCTGTTCGCGGGCCAGCGCCCGATCTCGCGCCGACAGCACTCGATCTTCAAAGGCCTTGAGCGTGGGCGTGGTGTAGCGCTCCACCGACTTCAGCGTCTGGCGGCGGATGAATTGCGGCGGCATCTTCTCGGCCTGCAACCGGCTCACCTCGAAATAGAATCCCTGCACGCGGTTGTAGGCGATCTTCAGGGTCGGAATGCCGCTTTCGATACGGGCTTCGGCTTCCAGCGTGTTCAGCGCCTCATCGGCGTGCTCCGACAGATGGCGGAGTTCATCGAGTTCGCTATCGAACCCGGTGGCAATCACGCCACCATCGCGCAGCCATACCGAGGGGGATTCCACCAGCGCGCGTTCGAGCAGGGTCCGCGCCTCGGGCAGGTCGGTCAGGCGGGCGGTGAGGTTCTGCCATAGCGGCAGGTCGAAGCGGCCGAGGATCTGGGCGAGTTCCGGCAGGGCGGCCAGCGAATCCCGCAGACCGGAGAGATCGCGCGGCCGGGCGCTGCCCATCACGATCCGCGTGGTGATCCGTTCTATATCGTTGATGCCGCGCAGGCCGGTGCGTAGCGCCTCGATAGTGCCCTGTTCGAGCAATTCGCCGATGGCCTGCTGGCGATGCTGAAGCACCTGCCGATCGCGCAGCGGGCGACCCAGCCAGGCTTTCATCAGGCGGGCGCCGACGGCGGTCACGGTTTCGTCCAGCAAATGGATCAGGGACGAATCGGGGCCATGAGATTCGCCGCCGGTCTGGGCGCTGAACAATTCCAGATGCCGACGGGTGTGCCGGTCGATTTGCAGCGCTTCGTCGTTGGATTCCACCCGCAGCCGCTCGATCTGGGGCAGGGCGGTTTTCTGGGTTTCGGCCACATAACCGAGCAAGGACGCCGCCGCGCCCAAGGCGGGCAGCTCGGTCTCATGCACACCGAAGCCTTGCAAATCGTGCACGCCGAACTGTGTGCGCAGCGTGTCGACGGCGCGTTTCGGATCGAAATGCCAGTCGGGCCGCAGGCGCCACCGCTTGGGTTCGACGGAAAGCTTGGATTTCAATGCCGCAAACGCGGTAGCTTCCGCGGTTTGCCCTTCGGCTAACGATTCGGGCACCAGCAATTCCTTCGGGGCGATCCGCGCCAGCTCGGCAATCAGGCCGGTGGCATCCAGGCGCATCAGCACGAAATCCCCGGCCGCAAGATCCAGATGCGCCAATGCAAATTGTGGGGATGATGGGGATGTTTGGGCGGCCGGAATCGGCATCAGCGCGGCCAGCCGGTACACCTCCCGCTGATCGAGCAGCGCCTCGTCGGTGACCGTGCCGGGCGTCACGATCCGCACCACCTCGCGGCGCATCGGCCCCTTGCCACTCAGCGACTCACCAATCTGTTCGCAAATCGCCACCGATTCCCCGGCGCGAATCAACCGGGCAAGATAGCCCTCATAAGCATGCGCGGGCACCCCGGCCATCGGAATCGGTTGCCCGGCCGACTGGCCCCGATGCGTCAGCGTGAGATCGAGAATCCGCGCCGCATGCTCGGCATCCGCGTAAAACATCTCGTAGAAATCCCCCATGCGATAAAACAGCAGCACATCGGGGTGCGCCTGCTTCATCGCCCAGAATTGCTGCATCATCGGGGTATGTTGGCTGAGATCG
>DATKTJ010000115.1:0-31192 GCA_035531235.1 Halothiobacillus sp.
CACAAATCGGGCGCGTTTAACGTTACATAACAATTCGTAGGCGATGGTGCCGACACGAGACGCCACTTCATTTACCGGCACCTGATCGCCCCATAATTCGACGCGACTCCCCAGATCCGCCTGGGGCAAATCGGTGAGATCGACCGTCAGCATATCCATGGAAACCCGACCGATCAGCCGGGTCAACTGACCGTCCACAGCCACCGGGGTCCCGGTTGGCGCGGTCCGCGGGTAGCCGTCGGCATAACCGCAGGACACCACACCCACTCGGGTCGGGCGATCGGCCACAAACGTGCCGCCATAGCCAACCGGCTCTCCACATGCGATGGTCCGGACCGAAATCACGGCGCCCTCAAGCTGCATTACCGGACGCAAACCCGCGCCCAGTGGCACGCCCGTGGCATCCCGCTGTCCGACAAACGGATCAGCCCCATACAACATAATGCCCGGCCTGGCCCACTCGGCGCGCGCGCCCGGCCAACCCAGCACGGCCGCGGAATTGGACAGGCTGACTGGCGCAGAAATACCCACCGTCGCGGCACGAAAGGTTTCGACTTGCTGCGGCAGGTGCGTCGAAGCGGCTTCATCCGCACGGGCAAAATGACTCATCAACACGATGTGTGCAATCAGCGGATGCGCTTTCAAGCGTTCATAGGTTGCCCGATACCGATCCGGCGCGATACCAACCCGGTGCATGCCACTGTCCATTTTCAACCACACGGTAATCGGGCGGGACAACTGCGCCGCCAGCAGCGCGTCAACTTGCCAAGGCTGATGTACGACAATCCAGAGATTGTGCCCCTCGATATCGGGCAACTCGGACGCCTCGAAAAAACCTTCCAGCAACAGGATCGGGGCGGTGATGCCGGCTTCCCGCAATGTCAGGGCTTCCTCGATCGACGCCACGGCAAACCCATCGGCTTCATCCGCCAGCGCGCGCGCGCATTGTACGGCACCATGGCCATAGGCATTCGCCTTCACCACGGCCAGAGCCTGACCGCCATGTGCCTCTTTTGCCAGACGATAATTATGACAGAAGGCATCCAGCCGAATGTGCGCAACAAGCGGACGACTCATGAACTTACGATCCTAAACCTGATGATCCTACCGCTTGGGATTTCGGCGCGAGCGGCGCTGTCTTCGCATGCGTGGCCTGTTTCCCGCCATAACGGGACAAGCCCAGATCGTCGGCGGCAATTTCCGTGGGACGACCGGCCAGCAGATCCGCCAACACCTGCGCCGAACCGCAGGACATCGTCCAACCCAACGTCCCGTGGCCCGTGTTGAGCCACAAATTATCGAGATGGGTCGCCCCGATGATGGGCGTACCATCCGGTGTCATCGGGCGCAGTCCTGTCCATAACTCACCTTCCTGGACATTCCCGCCTTGCGGAAACAAATCGCCAACCACCATTTCCAGGGTTTCTCGGCGGCGTGGATTGAGGCTCAGATCAAAGCCCGCAAGCTCGGCCATGCCACCCAGGCGAATACGATTGTCGAAACGCGTGATCGCTACCTTGTAGGTTTCATCCATGATCGTGGAAACCGGGGCAGCAGCTGAGTTTATAATCGGCACCGTCAGCGAGTAGCCCTTGACCGGATAGACGGGGATATCAATATCCAGCGCCTTCAACATCTGGCGTGAGTAGCTCCCCAACGCGACCACAAACTGATCGCCCTCGATACGCGCACCGCTGGACGATACAACCCCGGTAATCCGGTTATTCGTTTTGATGAGTCGTTCTATTGGAAAGTTGTAGTGAAACTGGACGCCCAGTTTGCGGGCTTCTTCTTCAAGCGATGTCGTGAACATCTGGCAATCGCCGGTTTCATCGCCCGGCAACCGCAGGCCCCCCACGATTTTTTCACTGACCAGACTTAGTGCGGGTTCGGCAGCAACGCAGCCCGTCCGATCAAGCAATGCATAAGGCACACCGCATTCCTCAAGAACAGCAATGTCCTTGCTCGCGGCGTCCAGCTGCTTCTGGCTACGAAATAACTGCAACGTGCCCTGAGAACGTTGCTCGTAGGCGACGCCAGTTTCACTGCGGAGTTCACGCAAACAATCCCGGCTGTGTTCCGCAAGGCGGACCATGCGCGACTTGTTGATGGCATAGCGTTCGGTGGTGCAGTTGCGGAGCATCTTGCCCATCCACTGCAACTGATAGAACGAACCATCCGGCCGGATAGAAAGTGGTGCATGGCGCTGAAACAACCACTTGGCTGCTTTTAACGGAATACCCGGTGCCGCCCAGGGCGCCGAATAACCCGGCGAAACCTGACCGGCATTGGCGAAGCTGGTTTCCATCGCGGCGCTGGGCTGCCGATCGACCACCGTCACCTCGAAACCTGCGCGCGCGAGATAATAGGCACTGGTGATTCCCACCACACCACTTCCAAGCACTACAACCCGCATCGCCCACCTCCACAACATCAACGCAAAAACAGAATAAAGAAATTCTATTGATACGCCGACAAACAATTATCTGTATATGTGGAAATTCAAAGAATAAAAAACTATATTTTAAGGAAAATTATTTGTTTTTTTCTGAAAATAATTCAATGCACCAAAAAAGGCACTGCCAATGCGCATTCGCACACATTCGGTTCGCGAGCTGGACAAAATAGACCGTAAAATTTTGGGCATCCTGCAACAGGATGCCCGTATCTCGGTGACTGATCTGGCCGAGCAGGTCGGCCTGTCCGTCACGCCCTGCGGTGATCGGGTCAAACGTCTGGAAAAGGAAGGCGTGATTCTCGGATATCAGGCACGCCTGAATCCCCATGCTCTTGAGCTTTCACTGCTGGTGTTCGTGGAGATCAAACTTTCTGCCAAATCCGGCGTGATTTTTGAAAGTTTCAAAAAAGAAATTCTCAAGCTGCCGAGCATTCTGGAGTGTCATCTCGTCTCGGGCGAATTCGATTACCTGGTCAAGGCACGGATCCCCAAAATGACCGATTACCGGAAATTGCTGGGCGATATTTTGCTCGCCTTGCCGGGCGCCCAGGAGTCGAAAAGCTATATCGTCATGGAGGAGGTCAAGGAAACCTTGGCTTTACCCCTGAATATTGGACACCCGGAATCGACAATCGATGGATGATATCCGGGATAACAGGCGCAGAAATCAACGACGTTTAGGATTTGTTCGCCAGCAGGATGGCACGCAATGGGGCAGGGTACCCTTCCACGGTTTTGCTTGAATCATCGGGATCGAGAAAATCGACCAAGGACTGTCGAAAATCCGTCCAGCGCGTGGCACGTTGTTCTTCCAACGAAGTCGGTTCCTGATTCACCAGGCGGATATTGTTGTATCCCAGCCTTTTCAGCCAGATCATTAACAGCGGTACGCTGGGGATGAACCAGATATTACGCATGGCGGCGTAGCGATCATACGGGGTCAGTACCTGCTGCCCATCCCCATCGATCACGAGGGTTTCCAGTACAAGCTCGCCCCCTGGTCGCAAGCACTCGGAAAGCTCGCGCAAATGACCGAGCGGATCCCGCCGATGATAGAGCACGCCCATCGAGAATACGGTGTCAAACAACGGCGCGCGGTCGAGTTGCTCCAATGTCATCGGTAACACGGTCGCACGCACGTTGGCCAGAAGATGTGCCACGGCATGAAATTGGGCAACGAACGCCAGCGTTGGTTCTACCCCAAGGGCCAGTTCGGCACCCGCACCTAACATCCGCCAGAGGTGATATCCGCTTCCGGTACCTACATCCAGTACGACTCGCCCCTTGAGATCGGCAATATGTTCTTTCAACCGATCCCATTTGAAATCCGATCGCCATTCGGTATCGATATCAACGCCGTACAGCGAAAACGGCCCTTTTCGCCAGGGGGAAAACTGTTGCAACTGGTTTTCCAGTTCGGTCGACGTGACGGACAGTTCACCGGAAACCTGAATGGCCGCGTGATCCAGGTGCACGTCAGCGCGAGGATCGGGCATAGGCAAGGCATTGATACCCGTCAGCCATTCGGACCAATGGCCGTGATTCAACTGATTGAATACCGATAGTTGCGGCACCATCCAGGTTGCCAGATCAGAATGTCCTGATGTATTCGCGCAGTGAACGAATCCGTCGATCTGTTGTGCGATGCGATTCAGGTTTTCTTGTTGATCGATCTTGATCGTTGTGGTCACTTCAGAATTCATCGCTCAATCCCGAATGGCAAGCCATGCCGAAAAATTGTAATGCTTGGCGACCAGGCTAATGTTTGTGAATCCGCCCTGTCTTAAGCGCTGAACATGATTCTCTTCTGGTTCGGTAATCAGTACGTTTTCCAGTGCTTGTCTTTTTTGTGCTATTTCCAGTTCGGAATACCCGTTGATTCGTTTGAATTCATGATGAAGCTCGGTCAGGCATGCCTGCATTTTTGGATCTGCTTCATGCGTTTTTTCGATCAGGATGAAGCCGCCTTGCGGTTTCAGGCCATCATGAATTTTCTTGATCAGCGTCAATCGTTCCTCTGGTTTGATGAATTGCAAGGTGTATGCGAGTACGACCAGAGAAGCATCGTGAATCGACGTTTGCGTGATGTCTTCACAGTGCAGGTTGATGTCAACGTCGGGACGAAACGCGGCAATATGGGCTGCTGCCCGGTGGATCATCGGTTCTGATGAATCTATCGCATGAATCACCACATTCTGATCAGCCAGTCCGGCTGCGATAACACCAGATCGGATCGCCATCGTAATCGAACCCAGTGAGCAGCCCAGATCATAGATTCGACTATTGGCTTGAACGAAGTGTTTAGCCGTTCCTGAAATGGTTTTCAGGCAAAAATCATATCCCGGCACGGATCGTTCGATCATGTCTGGAAAAACAGCAGCCACTTCTTCATTGAAACAGAAACTGCCTGGCTCGCGTTGCTGACTGAATACTTCGTCTCGATGGGAAGTGGGTCTTGAATCGTTTTCCATAATATATGTTTTTATTCTATTGATGATGTTGATAGTTAAGCAGGCCGTTTTTTCCGTGAACCCGATATTTTACTTCTATATTAGGTAATTGAAGCGGCGTCTAGGTGTGTGTGGAATGCCCGTCACTTTGTGGATAAGTCTGTGTGTATTGTGGATAAGTTTGATGATCCAGGTTACCCACAGGCTTGATACTACTTATACCGTACTTTGTCGTTCATTGTTTCCGTCGGGAGACTGGCCAACATTCATCTTGAATAAAACCCTTTTTTGGCACTTTTTATTAGTGCGTCACGGTGAATCCATGCTCGATCAACCAATAATGGATCTCCGTTTTATTTCCGGAAAACAGAATCCGATTGTGCTTCTTGCCGAGTTGATAGTCATACATGGGATCGTAGTATTCGATCAGCAGTTTTCCGATCAATTGCCTCAAGCCATCGAGGATTTGCGATTCGCAGAATTGGTTGAGTGCCTCGTCCGCCAGAGCCATGAAGGCCCGATGTCGCAATCCACCCAGCCGTTTTTGAACACGGTTCAGTGAACTGACAATATGTTCTCTGAGAGCCTCTTGTGCGGTGGCTTCATCCGGCAAAATTCGCCGATAGTCGTTCAGCATGGTTAATACATAGTCGTTCAGGGATTGCTCGATGCGTTCTTCCTGCGTTGCTTCAAGAACGATGACCGGAGCCTGTTCCATGGCATGCCATAGGGGGCGAGAAATATGCCGCGCACCGATTTTTGACCCTTCATCCTCAATCAGAATCGGGGACTGCTCACTTTGAGCCATCAAGCGGATCAATTGAATGGACAGTTGGTTGTCAATATTGATTTGCGTGGGTTGGGGCTCAACCTCTCGCCCAAATGCCGATCCCTTGTGTCTGGCCTCGCCTTCGAGGTCAATAGACCGCGGGACGGTATGTAAAAGCGCGGTTTTTCCGACGCCGGTTCGTCCACCTAATCGGATCAGTGATACCTGCGGCGCCCGTAGCGACATCTGATCAATCAGAAAACGCCGCATCTGTTTGTAACCACCCACAATTCTCGGCACCACGATACCCGCCTCTTCGGCAAGCATTTGTTGGGTGAGGCGCGATCGAAGTCCGCCGCGAAAACAGTACAGAAGGGCATTAGGCTGCGCTTGGACAAAATTCGTCCATTGAATAATGCGTTTCTGTTTTTCTGTGTCATCGACGAGTTCGTACCCATGTGCGATGGCCGCATCCTGCCCTTTTTGCTTATAGGCAATACCGACTTGGTGGCGTTCATCATCCGTCAGCAACGGAATATTGGTGGCATTCGGAAATGCCCCCTCGGCGAATTCGACCGGTGCACGCAGATCCAGCAACGGTCTGTTTTCCAGAAATATCTGTGTGTAATCCGAGATGGTGGGCAATTTTGGTTTCATGTGTGCGCAACGGTCGCAGTGTGAACCTGTATCCAGGGCGTATCGGATGTGTGCTTGCTCAAAACCCCAATGGGTTCGGCATACCAGTGATGTTCTGCCAGTAATGCCTGAACTTCGGGTACGCCCCCAGCGCGCACCGCGATGAGTAGGCCTCCGGACGTTTGGGGGTCACAGACCAGAGCACGAACATGGTCACTCATGGGACTGATGAAAGAGCCATAGCTTGCAAAGTTTCGGTGGGTTCCGCCCGGGATTTGACCCTGTTCCAGATAGGAAGAAACCGATTCAATGATGGGCAAACGATCGAATTGGATATCCGCTTTCAGTTCACTGCCACGACAGAGCTCGAGAAGATGGCCACCCAGTCCAAATCCCGTTACATCTGTTATAGCCGAAACGGTTTCAAACCGTCCAAGCAGTTCACCAATTCGATTCATGCGACACATCTGTTCCGAGGCGCGATGTTTGTCTTCAGGTGCGAGTACACCGGATTTTTGTGCTGTGCTCAGAATACCCACGCCTAGGGGTTTCGTCAGAAAAAGCGTATCGCCGGCATGTGCCGTGTCATTGCGCTTCAGGTGTTTGTGATCGACTCGACCGGTGACTGCCAAGCCGAAAATCGGTTCCGGTGCATCGATGGAATGCCCCCCTGCCAAGGGAATACCGGCTTCGCGACAGGCGGCACGCCCCCCATCAATCACCTGAGCGGCCACTGAGGCCTCCAGTTTATCGATCGGCCAGCCCAGGATGGCGATGGCCATCAGCGGCGTGCCACCCATGGCGTAGATGTCGCTGATGGCATTTGTTGCTGCTATCCGCCCAAAAGTAAACGGGTCATCCACGATCGGCATGAAAAAATCGGTGGTGCTGATCACCGCTGTTCCATCATCCAAATCATAAACAGCCGCATCATCACGAGACTCGTTGCCCACGATCAATTTTTGGTCTGCTGCAATAGGTGTTAATCCGCTGATCAGAATCTGATCAAGCAGGGCGGGTGAAATCTTGCATCCGCAGCCTGCGCCATGGCTGTATTGAGTTAATCGGATTGGTTCGGTTTTCATGGGTTGTTCCTGGTGCGGGTACTTCTGACCACTATTCTTAATAAGATATATGTTTTTAATTCTGTTGATGATGATGATAGTGAGTAACGATGAATTTGCTTATAAGCTGATTTTTCGTTGTTCTTTTAATGACTTGTCTTCATATCAAACAGTGTGCGGTTTTCATTGGGGCTGTGGACGGTTTGGGTGAACTTGTGGATAAAAATCCCATTTTAAATGCTGCCCAGTTTGTACGTGGGTTATGCACAGGTCTGCGGATGCCCACTTGTTCGTTATTTGCCGATACAGAATGAGCCGAAAATCTTGCCGAGCAAGTCATCGGCCGTGAATTTTCCGGTGATTTCGTCCAGCGCTAATTGGGCGCGTCGCAATGACTCGGCAGCGAGTTCGCCCGCTTGGTTCTCTGTTAATGCGGCTAAGGATGCGACGACTTCTCTATGGGCCTGTTGCAAGGCATCCAGATGGCGTCGCCGTGCGATGAATTGCCCGCCTTCCGTCGTTTGATAACCCATCAGATTCTTGAGACAGGATCGTAGATCCTGAATACCGGCCCCTGTTTTGGCGCTGATGCCGATTACGGTCGTTTGATCCGGATCCAAGCCGGCAACCCTTTCGGTCAGATCGATCTTGTTGTGGACTTGAATGACGGGCTTTGGCGGCAGTTGCTGAATCGTGTGCTGATCTTCTGCGGTGATACCAAAGCGGTCATCGATCATGAGCATGATGGCATCAGCACTTCGAATCTCTTGCCAGGCGCGTCGAATACCTTCCTGTTCGATGAGATCATCGCTCTGCCGAAGTCCGGCGGTGTCGATGATATGGACGGGCATGCCGTTGATCTGGATCTCGGCGCGCAGGACATCGCGGGTGGTACCGGGAATGTCGGTGACGATGGCGCGATCATCACCGGCCAACTGATTCAGCAGGCTGGATTTCCCGGCATTGGGTTGGCCAACAATCGCGACGCGCATACCTTCACGCAGAAGAATTCCCTGGTTGGTTTCCGCCATCAAGGCGTCCAGGTCGACGATGAGCCGCTGATTTTTCTGCGCGATGCGGTCGTCTGCCAGAAAGTCGATTTCCTCTTCGGGAAAATCGAGTGCCGACTCGATATACATGCGCAACTCGATCAATGCCGTGTTGATTTGCGTTACACGCTGGGAAAAAGCGCCCTGCAGCGCCCGTGATGCGGCTTGTGCGGCTGCCTGACTCCCGGCGTCGATCAGATCGGCGACAGCCTCGGCCTGAGCAAGATCGATCCGGCCATTGAGAAAGGCGCGTTCGGTAAACTCACCGGGGCGCGCGAGTCGCGCGCCGAGCTGTACGATCACTTGAAGCAGGGTATCGAGCACGACCGGGCCACCATGGCCCTGCAACTCCACGATATCCTCACCCGTATAGGAATGGGGCGACGCGAAAACCAGACAGAGACCATCGTCGATGATTTCCTGGGTATCCGGTCGATGAAATTTCACATGACGCGCATAACGAACCGGTGGTAAGGGATGCACCAGGCGGGCAGCCATGGCGTGTGCTTCAGGCCCTGCAATCCGGACAATGCCAACCCCACCCTTTCCGGGCGCGGTGGCAATGGCAACGATGGTGTCTGCAGCGCTTTTCAGCATGGGGGCAAAGACACCCCGGAAACCGGGGCGTAACCTAGTCGGCTTTAGCCGTGGCGGCCATCTGTTTCTCGATCTGCCGGGTAATCACGTATTGCTGCGCGATCGACAACAGGTTGTTGACGAACCAGTACAGCACGAGACCGGCCGGGAAGAAGGAGAAAAACACGGTGAAAATGACCGGCAGCCAGGCAAAAATCTTCTTCTGCATCGGGTCCATCGGCGCTGGGTTGAGCCGTTGCTGGATGAACATGGATATGCCCATCAGCAAGGGCAGCACGAAGTATGGGTCCTTTTGTGAGAGGTCATGAATCCAGAAGATCCAGGGTGCCTGACGCAATTCAACCGATTCGGCCAGCACCCAGTACAGGGAAATGAATACAGGAATCTGGATGACAATAGGCAGACAACCACCCAGAGGATTGATTTTCTCTTTTTGGTAGAGCTTCATCATTTCCTGGGAGAGTTTTTGACGATCATCGCCAAAGCGCTCTTTCAGCTGCTGCATTTTCGGCGTGACGCCGCGCATTTTTGCCATGGACCGGTAGCTGATTGCCGACGGCCACAGGAAGAACAGCTTGATCACCATGGTCACCAGTACAATCGACCAGCCCCAGTTGCCGATCCACTCATGAAAGTGCTTGAGTAACCAGAATATGGGGTCGGCAATGACCGTGAATATCCCGAAATCGATCGTGAGGTTCAGACCCTGTGCGAGCGGTGCCAGGTTGGCTTGAATCTTGGGGCCGACATAGAGTGTCGAATCCATTTGCGCCGTTGTGCCTGCGGGTACGATTTTGACCGGTGACGACATGCCGATCGAGTAGAGTTCCTGATTGTTCTTGTAAGACTTCAGCGTGTAGAAATGGTTTACCTGATCCGGTTTTGCCGGCATCCATGCGCTCAGGAAATAGTGCTCGATGATGGCAACCCAGCCATTGGACAGATCCTTGGACAGGTTGGTCTTGGCCATATCCTCGAACGAGACCTTTTCGTAGGCCAGCCGATCCTTGCTACCCGGCACATCACCGGCATATACGCCGCCGGTATAGGTATGAACCAGTTGGGTTCCCGGGGTCGTACCCAAACGGGTGAGCTGGCGATACTGGCTGGCGGACCAGGGTTTTCCGCTGGTGTTGTCGATCTTGTATTCAATTCGAACCGTGTATTTGCCGCGCTTGAGGATATAGGTCTTGGTGATTTTGATCCCATCCTGTTCCCAGGTCAGCGGAATACTCAGTTCGTTTTGACCCGCCTCGAGCTGGTAATGATCCTTGGTCGACTGGAAAGTCGCATGGTGATCTGGAGCTGGGTCACCTTTCGCACCGATGAGGCCGGACTGGGCAATATAGACAAATCCATGGCTATCGGTAAGCAGTTGTACGGGTTTCGCTTTATCTTGTTCTTCAGGATATTTGAGCAGATCCGCCTGATCGATGACACCGCCAACCGTGCTGATTTGAAGATCAAGAACGTCGGTTTTCACGGTGATGGTCGGTGCCGTTGTGGCGGCAGGCACCGAACCGGTCGACCCCGTACTTGCGACAGGCGCGGACCCCGGCGCGGCGGACTGAGGGAGATCGTTGACGGACGATTGCTCCTGCCCAGGCGCGCCGGACAGAACGTGACTGGTCTCACCAGGACGGACATTTACCGAGCTTTGATCCTTGGTCCAGGCTTGCCAGAGCAAAATCAGAACGAAGCCGAGGGAAACTACCAGGATCAGTCGACGATTATCCATCTTTGAGACTCAATTATTTAGGTGTGTTTTGTTGGCAACGGCGGCATTCCGCGGAGTGACCGCCAGAGGTGCAGACGCATGATCGACAGAAACCGTACGCAGTGGTTCCACGGAGTGGTGGTCGTCGCTCGATTTTTCCTCAGTCGTCCCGGTCTTGTAAACCGGTAAGTCTGACGTCTTTTTATGACAGGAACATGCCACTTCGGGGACGGGATCATAGCCGCCGTCACTGAACGGCTGACATCGACCCAGGCGCTTCAGGGCCAGCCACCCGCCTCGCCAGGCACCATGCAGACGTAACGCGTCGATTGCATAGTGGGAGCAGGTCGGTTCGAACCGGCAGCTGGGGGCGAGAAATGGGCTGATCAGGAGTTGATAGCCCCTGACGAGGCGGATCAGGAGCCAGCGCATCGTTTGATTACCTTGTCGAACAGTTGATTCATCATGGTGCGCAATTCCAGAGCAGAGAGACGATCCGCTCCGTTCTTGGCCATGATGATCAGATCGATCTGTGGAAGACGGCCCTGATTCAAGCGGAAGTGTTCTCGCGCCTGTCGTTTGATTCGATTCCGTTCGTGAGATCGGTGAATCTGGCGTTTGGCGATGGCCAGACCCAGTCGTGGGCAGTTTGTTTCCCCCGAATGGGTAACGGCCATCAGCAGGTCGCAATGGATGCGTTTGCCGGATTGAAAGACGCGCGTGAAATCGCCAGGCCGAGTCAACCGCGACGCGACCGGAAAACCAAACCCTTCTGGCGATGCCAATGTGGTTTGGTTCATGATCGCTGCGTTAAACGGCTAAACGCTTGCGGCCTTTGGCGCGACGAGCATTGATAACGGCCCGTCCGCCACGGGTTTTCATGCGGGCACGGAAACCGTGGGTACGTTGACGATGAATGATGCTGGGTTGATACGTTCTTTTCATGACTTAATCCTAAACATACAGTGATTTACGGTTCGTTTGGGGCGAGGGGCATTCATTGGGAATCGACGTAATGAACGGGTATCGGCCTGTAAAATCAGCCGCTTGCCGGAACATATATGGTCGCCTAGACGCTGAGCGGGCACTTCCGAGCCCCGGACCGCAAACCAAAAGGCCAAATATTACACTTCAAAAACAAAGCACTGTCAAGGTAAACACGCCTGTCCGGCGGGTGTGGGCCTGGGTTCTGTCGCACGAAACCGTGGGTGGGGTGGTACACTTCACGTTTTGTATGGTGCTTGATTCTGTCTTATGTCAACGAACATGCTAGAACTTTGGCAGCGATGTGTTGAGCGCTTGTCTGCGGACTTGACCGCGCAGCAAATCAATACCTGGATTCGGCCCTTGCAGCCGGAGTCCGTGGACGCGAATCATTTGATCCTGTGGGCCCCCAATCGTTTTGTACTCGACTGGGTGGCTCAGAAGCTGCACGACCAAATTTTGGGTTATGCCCGGGAGCTGGCAGAAAACGTGGATCTGGCCATCAGCCTTCAGGTTGGTAGTGCCCAGATTAAGGCAGTGCAATCCCCGACCCCTGCGCGGGTTCCAACGGCGCACCCATCGGATGTACAGACGATGGCCGACGGTGCGGAGTCCCATGGTGCCGTGGCGGCGGATAATAAGGCTTTTTCCAGCCACATCAACAGCAAGTTCAACTTCGACAATTTTGTGGAAGGAAAATCCAACCAATTGGCACGTGCCGCCTCGCAGCAGGTCGCGCAAAACCCGGGCGTCGGTTACAACCCCCTTTTCATCTATGGTGGGGTTGGGCTTGGGAAGACCCATCTCATGCAGGCCATCGGGAATGCGATCCTGGAGCGCGCACCCCATTCTCGGGTCGTTTATCTGCACAGCGAGCGTTATGTGCAGCAGATGGTGAGCTCCATCAAGAACAACACCATTGAAGACTTCAAGAATTTCTACCGTTCGGTGAATGCCTTGCTGATCGATGATATTCAGTTCTTTGCAGGTAAGAACCGGAGTCAGGAAGAGTTTTTCCATACCTTCAATGCTCTGACTGAACAGGGGCAGCAGATCATCATGACCTGTGACCGGTACCCCAAGGAGATCGAAGGTCTGGAGGAGCGATTGAAGTCCCGGTTTGGCTGGGGGCTGACAGTCGCCGTGGAGCCGCCGGATCTGGAAACGCGCGTGGCCATTCTCCAGAGCAAGGCCGAGCAATCCCAGATTCCCCTGAGTACTGATGTGGCGTTCTTCATAGCCAAGCGTATTCGGGCGAATATCCGTGAGCTGGAGGGTTCCCTTCGGCGGGTGATCGCGACGGCTCAGTTCACGGGCCGGCCCATTACGGTGGAGTCGACGAAAGAGGCGCTGAAGGATCTGATTGCGGCTCAGGCGAAGTTGGTTACCTTGGAAAACATTCAGCGCACGGTCGCCAAATATTATAATTTGAAGGTATCCGACTTGACGGGCATCCGGCGTTCCCGTTCTATTGCACGACCGCGACAGGTTGCCATGAGTCTGGCCAAGGAGCTGACCAATCATAGTTTGCCGGAAATTGGCGAGGCATTCGGTGGGCGGGATCACACGACCGTGATTCACGCATGTAAAAAAATCGAAGAGCTACGCGAAACCGAAACCAAACTGAATGATGATTACAACTTATTAAGACACACGTTGAACGTATAAACTGCTTATCGCCGACATCGGTGTGACATTGAGGGAAGAATAATGCGCTTAGTAGCGGGCCGTGAAAGCATTCATGCTGCGATCAATCAAGTTCTGGGTGGTGTTGAAAAGCGTCAGACCATGCAGGTGTTAAGCAATGTCCTGCTCGATGCTCAAGCCGACCGGTTGATGCTGGTGACGACCGATCTGGAAATCCAGTTGTCGACGCGGATCGATGTTCAGGTGCTCGAGCCGGGCAAGGTGACGGTGAATGCACGCAAACTCGCCGACATTATCAAGTCGGCCGCCGTGGACGCGGACATCACATTCAGCATCGAGGACCAATGGTTTGTCATCGATATTGGTACCGGCAAGTTTCGCTTGGCGACGATCGATGCCCATGATTTTCCCCTGATGACTGAGGAGGCCGTGTACAAAAACACGCTCAGCTTGGGTGAAAAGGAATTGCACGATCTGATCGACAAAACCCAGTTTTCGATGGCGCAGCAGGATGTTCGTTATTTCCTCAATGGTTTGCTGCTCGAGGTTCGTTCGGATGAGGTCGTTGCCGTTGCGACGGACGGGCATCGATTGGCTTATGCACAGCTGCGCCAAGACAATGCCGTTGATCAGGAACGCCAGGCCATCATCCCGCGAAAAATGATCCTGGAATTGCTGAAGTCCCTGGACCCCGCACGTAATTCGCCGATTGAACTGGCGCTGGGCGACAATCAGATTTCCCTGACGATCGGGCAGAATCGCCTGATCAGCAAATTGATCGACGGCAAATACCCTGACTACAATCGTGTCATCCCCAAAAACAACAGCATGGAACTGATTGCCCCCAAGACGGAGTTGCGTCAGGTGTTGTTGCGCGCCTCCATCCTTTCGAATGAGCGATTCGCCGGCGCCTATTTCCATCTCTCCGAAAATGAGCTGGTGATCGAGTCCAACAACGCGGAGCACGAGTCCTCCCGTGAGGCGATGGCTGTTCAATATCAGGCAAGCGACCTAAAAATATCATTTAATATCAGTTACTTGCTAAATATAATTTCCGTTATCGACTCGGCTGATATCGCCGTCTACCTGGAAAGTCCAGACGCCAGTGTGCTGATTCGTCCAACAGTCGACGGAGCGGTAGTTACCCGTTATGTGCTGATGCCGATGAAATTGTGATCGGTTTTGGCTTGCCTGACTTCGATCTCCATTCACGACTTCAGAAATTTATCGGTTTCTGATTGCGCGCTTTCCCCTCGGTTCAATCTGCTGACCGGCGATAACGGTGCGGGAAAAACCAGTGTTCTGGAAGCCATCTATTTCTTGGGGAGTGCCCGGTCTTTTCGAACCGCGAACGTCACGGATCTGATCGCCCAAGGTTCGGCCTGTGCGACCGTGCGCGCTTCGGTGTTGGACCATTCCGCCACGCATACGCTGGGCATCGAGCGCGGCCGGAGTCACCTGCGACTGCGCCGGGACCTAGCCGACGTGGCGCGCGTCAGCACCTTCATCGAGCATGTTCCTGTGCTTGCGCTCCATCCGCATTCGGATGAGTTGATTGTCGGCGCTCCTGATGTCCGTCGAAAGTTTCTCGATCGCGCTGCTTTCTATCTTTACCCGGAGTTCTTCACCCTGTATGGCCAATTCGCGCGCGTGTTGAAGCAGCGCAATGCCGCCTTGCGCAATCGTGAGTCCACCGATCCCTGGGACGATCTTTTTATTCATCACAGTGCCTTGATAACGGACAAGCGCCAGGAGACCGTTGCGCATTTGCGACGCGTGGCACCCGGGATACTTTCGCGCCTCAACGATCGCCTGACGGTTGATTTCGATTATGCGGTGGGCGTGAAGGGTTCGCAGGATTTGCGTGAGGAATTGCTGCGACAGCGTGCTCGTGAATATGAGTTGGGCACAACCCTAAGCGGGCCGCATCGGGGGGATCTGGTCTTCACGCTGGCAGAACAGCCTGCCAAGTCCACCGCTTCACGGGGGCAGATCAAGCTGATGACGGTTCTGATGATCCTGTCCGTGTCACAACTCTGGCAGGAGTTGCGCGACAAGTCCGCCGTGCTGTTATTCGACGACATGTTCTCAGAGTTTGATCGGCAACACGTTGATGCCCTCCTCGGACTTCTTTCCACGCTTGACCAGCAGTGTGTGTTCTCTGCAACCCCGTTGAATCGCTTGGATTTCGACTTTGATGCCCGATTTGCCGTGCAGGGTGGCCAAGTGGGTTCCATGGTATAATTCCGCTCCTTAGCTCCGACTAAAACGACTTCTGGATATAGAACGATTATGAGTGACAATTCGAATTACGACTCAACCAGTATCAAGGTTCTCAAGGGGCTTGATGCCGTTCGTAAGCGGCCTGGTATGTACATCGGTGATACCGATGATGGCAGCGGCCTGCACCATATGGTGTTCGAGGTGGTCGATAACGGCGTGGATGAAGCCCTGGCCGGGCACTGCACGACGATCACCGTTACGATGCACGCCGACGGCGCGGTCTCCGTGTTGGACGATGGCCGCGGTATTCCCGTCGATATTCATGCCGAGGAAGGCGTTTCCGCCGCCGAAGTGATCATGACCGTTCTGCATGCGGGCGGTAAGTTCGACCAGAATAGCTATAAGGTCTCGGGTGGCCTGCACGGGGTCGGCGTATCGGTCGTGAATGCGCTATCCGATGAGCTTGATATGAAAATTTACCGCGGTGGGCGGGAATATAATCAGACTTACCGGCTGGGTGTCCCACAAAGCCCGTTGGCCGATGTGGGCCCTTCGCAGAAAACCGGTACCTACATCCGTTTTCTGCCCAGCCCAAGCGTTTTTTCCGATGTCGTTTTTCACTACGATATCCTGGCCAAGCGTTTGCGCGAACTCTCCTTCTTGAATTCGGGCGTCCGTGTCTATTTGAATGACGACATTTCCGGTCGCTCCGATATTTTTTACTACGAAGGCGGCATCAGTGCCTTTGTGGAGCACCTGAACAAGGGGAAAACGCCGATTCACAAGAACGTGCTCAGTTTTTCGGGCCAAAAAGACTTGGTATTGGTGGAGCTGGCGCTGCAATGGAATGACTCCTATCAGGAAAACATTTTTTGCTATACCAACAACATCCCCCAAAAGGATGGCGGTACCCACCTGACAGGGTTTCGCGCTGCTTTGACGCGCACCCTGAATGACTACATGGAACGAACCGGCATCCTGAAAAGGGCCAAGGTGGCCACGTCGGGTGAAGATTGGCGTGAAGGTTTGGTGGCGGTGATTTCCGTCAAGGTGCCGGATCCAAAGTTCTCGTCTCAGACCAAGGAAAAACTGGTTTCATCTGAGGTGAAAAGTGCCGTTGAGTCCCTGACCTCCGAGCGCTTGGCTGAGTTTTTGGAAGAGAACCCGACGGAAGCGGGCTTGATCACGAGCAAGGTCATCGAGGCGGCCCGTGCGCGGGAGGCAGCCCGGCGAGCGCGGGAAATGACCCGTCGCAAGGGTGCCTTGGATATTGCCGGCCTGCCGGGCAAGCTGGCCGACTGCCAGGAAAAAGACCCCGCCCTGTCCGAAATCTATTTGGTGGAAGGGGACTCTGCGGGTGGCTCTGCCAAGCAGGGCCGCGACCGCCGCACGCAAGCGATTTTACCCCTGAAGGGTAAGATTCTGAATGTCGAGAAGGCACGCTTCGACAAAATGCTGTCATCGGTCGAGGTGGGTACGCTGATTACCGCACTGGGTTGCGGGATCGGTCGCGAGGATTTCAATCCAGACAAACTCCGTTACCACCGCATTATCATCATGACCGATGCCGATGTGGATGGCAGTCACATTCGTACCTTGCTGCTGACTTTTTTCTATCGCCAGATGCGCGAGCTGGTGGAGCGCGGGCATATTTATATTGCGCAACCGCCGCTGTACAAGGTGAAAAAAGGCAAGCAAGAGCAGTACCTCAAGGACGATTTGGCCTTGAATCAATACCTGCTCCAGCTAGCGCTGGACAATGCGGCATTGCAAGTCAATGCCGAGGCGCCTGTGATTTCTGGCGTCTCGTTGGAAACCATGTCGCGTGCGTATTTGGTTGCCCAGGCAATTATTGATCGGCTCGCGCATCGTTACGATCCGGTCGCCTTGAAGGCAATCCTGCATTTGCCCAGAATGAGTGCTTCCGAGATGGATGGCGGTTCGTCATTCCAGGCATGGATGGGCCGGTTCGCCGAGCTTGCTAACGAATTCGCTGCCCCCGGGGTTGTTTATGCCATGGATTGGCGAGAAGGCGCGGAGGGTGATCGCGGCGTTATTCACCTGACGCGCGCTCAGCATGGTGTTTCACATGAAACAACAATCCCTGCCAATTTCTTTGCGACGGCCGACTACAAGGTTTTGGGCGATCTCGCTGTTCAGCTTGAAGGGCTGATTGGTACGGGCGCGCGCGTCATGCGGGGCGAAAAATCCGAACCCATCACACACTTCGAGCAGGCCATCGAGTGGTTGATGCAGGAAGGACGTCGTGGCTTGGGCATCCAGCGGTATAAGGGCTTGGGCGAAATGAATCCGGATCAACTCTGGGATACAACCATGAACCCGGAAACACGACGGCTGCTGCAGGTTCGGGTGGAGGATGCCGTCGCAGCCGACGAGCTGTTCACCATTCTGATGGGGGACCTCGTCGAGCCACGTCGCGATTTCATCGAGAAATTCGCACTCTCGGTTTCAAATATCGATATTTAAGACAGGCAGCACGATTAAAAAGGCTAAATAGCCAAGAAGCAGGGAGGAAAGGTAATGGGCGTCACGATTTCGATCATGGTTTTTGTCTTTGTGCTGCTGCTCATCTGGGCGGTCATCATGTACAACGGGCTCGTTGTGCTGAAGCACAATGTTTCCCAGGCGTGGTCCAACATCGATGTGCTGCTTAAACAGCGCCATGATGAGCTACCCAAGCTCGTTGAAACGGCCAAGCAGTACATGCAGTACGAGCAGGAAACACTTCAGAAGGTGATGTCCGCGCGTTCGGCGGTTCGCACCGCGCAGGATCGTGGGGATCTCGATGCGCTGGGCGCGGCCGAAAATCAACTCCAGCGGGGGTTGGGCGGTTTTTACGCGGTTGCAGAGGCCTACCCTGAGCTGATGGCCAATCAGACCTTCCAGCATCTGCAGCAGCGTGTTACCGGCCTGGAGAATACGATCGCAGATCGTCGCGAGTACTATAATGCCGCGGTCAATATCAGTAATGTGCGCATCGAGCAATTTCCGGATGTTCTGATTGCCCAGCTATTTGGTTTTCGCGCCTTCAAGTTGCTGAATTTCAAGAGCAATGAAACCAGGGATGTCGATATCAAAAGCCTGTTTGGCTGAGCCAGGTCGAACCGATGCTGGCTTTTTATGCCGATTGGGTGGCCCGCCTCAGCGCGCAGCACTACCTCGGGTATCTGATCATCCTTGCGATTATTATCCTGGCGCTGCTTGGCGCCGGGGTTTTTTTTGTCCGGCGTTCCTATTGGATTTCTAACACCGCGACATCCCGGATTGCGACCGCTCATCAGGGTTACGTCGAGATAGAGGGGATGGCCAAGGCGGGCGCGCGGGTTTTCCCGTTGGTATCGCCATTATCTGGTGAAGCATGTGTATGGTTTGAGGTTTCGGTGGACCAGGATTCGCGATCAGATGAAGGGTGGATGAATCGCAACCCCCGACGGATATTCCATCAAAAAAGTGACAGCCTGATGGTTATTGACGATGGCAGTGGCGAGTGTGTGGTCAATCCAGATGGCGCAACCGTTTACCCGGAGCGCGTACGGCGATGGCGGGGCGAAACCGAAATGCCGTCGCACACCAGCGCCATCCGCGCTAACGCACATTTTGGGCGTTATCAATATACGGAGAAGCTGATTCTGGATCGTGATCCTGTTTATGTGCTGGGTTGGTTCAGGACGATCCGTCATGATCCTCATGTGGCCGCACAGGACGCAATCAAGTCACTGCTTCAGGACTGGAAGCAGGACCCGCACAAGATGAAATCATTTGATCGTGACGGGAATGGCGTCATTGACGAGGATGAATGGCGCGCTGCGCGGAAATCTGCACGAGATCTTGTCTACCAGCAGCAGATGGATGCCATGGGGGAAGCACAGTCCCAGATTCATACGATGGCCGACCAGGCCGGTAGTCAGCGCCCATTTATCATCTCGGCATTGGATCAGGTGTCACTGGCTAGACGCTATCGGCGTTGGGGATATGCCCTTTGGGCAGTCAGTATCATATTTTTCTACCTGTGGGTTACCGCTTTCTACCTGCGCGGGTGATGCGTCCCACCACCCCCAGAGGGCTATCAATTTATGCTCATCGCTACATGGAATGTCAATTCTCTGAATGTCCGCCTGCCCCAGGTTTTGAGCTGGTTGGCTCAATGGCAGCCATCCATTCTCGGGGTACAGGAACTCAAGCAGACCAATGAGGCCGTGGATGTCGATGCCGTGCGCGCATCGGGTTATGAGATCCTGATTAATGGTCAAAAAACCTATAACGGCGTCGCGCTGATCTACGACCCGGCACTGGGCGCGCCGACCAACATTATTATGGACATCCCGGGGTTTGAGGATCCACAACGCCGGGTTATTGCGGCCACGTTCGGGACGCTACGTGTCATCAATGTGTATGTGGTGAACGGCGAATCGACGACTTCCGACAAGTTTGTCTACAAGCAGAGATGGCTGGATGCACTTAATCAATGGATCCATGCAGAACTGGCGCAGTACCCCAATCTCGTTCTGATGGGGGATTTCAATATTGCGCCCACGGATGCGGATGTTCATGATCCCGCCGCCTTCAAGGGGCAAGTACTGTGTACCGATATTGAGCGAAACCACTTTGCGCAATGGTTGGCAATGGGCTTGATTGATACTTTGCGCCATTTCGAGCCGGAGGGCGCGTGTTACACATGGTGGGATTATCGAGCGGCTGGTTTTCGACGGGATCGTGGTCTTCGAATTGATCACATACTCGTCTCGGAGGCCATGCGCCCGCGGTTGTTGCATGCGGAAGTGGATCGTGAGGCGCGCGGGTGGGAGCGGCCGTCGGATCACGCGCCCGTACGCCTCTTGATTGGCGCGGACTAGTCGATCCTGGACCTGTCGGCTTCGGGGCCGAAGAATGCTTCCCATGCCGTAATGACATCTCGGCGCTCTGTTTCAAAGTCCGCGATAGCTACCGTAAGCGGCTGATTGACCAAGGTGCGGCGGTGGGTGGCATTGCGGAGTGATTGGTAGGCGGCAATCAGTCGATCGCGGAGTGTTTCGGTAATCACCTTGGCATGGGCCAGCGCCTCCAACTGCCGAATGTTATCGGTGTATTCGATAATGTCCGGATAGTCGTGCGCATGGCTGAGCAAAAGAAACTGAACAATAAATTCAATATCCGTGATGCCCCCCCGTCCGGATTTCAGATGGAAGCTGCCGGGTTCAGGCTTGTGCAACTCCGCGCGCATTTTCATGCGCATGGCCCGAATTTCAGCTCTTAACGAGTCGCGATCCCTCGGGATACAAATCACGTCACGCCGAATCGCTTTGAATGCCGCTTCGATTGGGGCGTGGCCACAAATAAAGCGGGCTCGGCACAAGGCCTGAATTTCCCATAACCAGGCGTGTGTCTGCAGGTATTGAGCAAATCCCTTGAGACTCGATACCAGTAGACCGCCGACCCCATCCGGACGTAAACGCGTGTCGATTTCATACAGGACGCCCGCGGGTGTCCTGATGCTGAGTGTATGAATGATTTTTTGAGCGAGACGGGCAAAAAAGAGGCTGTTGTCGATGGCGTTGGGGCCGGCAGTAATCGTCTCATCACCCTCCGAATCGTGAAGGAAAACGAGATCGAGATCCGATCCATAGCCGAGCTCTATCCCACCGAGTTTTCCATATCCGATGACGGCGAAACCGGGGTCGCAGTATTCGAGGTTCCTCAGGGCGCGCGGTTTCCCATAGCGGGCCTCCAGCTTGGCTTGCGTTCGGCGCAGGACAGCCGCAAGAATTACCTCTGCAATCCAGGTTAGCTGATCGGAAATCCGCATCACCGACAGAACCCCCATCGCATCCGCAGCGGCGACCCGAAGAACGGAAAGTTGACGAAAACGGCGCAACTCATCGAATTGTCGCTCCTCATCATCGGGGAAACGCGCGAGCAAACCGTTCAAATCTGTGGCGAGATCCTGTACCCCGGGTTGGGTATACAAACCCTCTGGGTCCACCAGTTCATCCAGAAGAATGGGGTGTTGACGAAGTAAGTCCGCAATCCAGGGGCTCGCCGCGCAGAGCTGAATCAACTGTTGCAGGGCTTGGGGCTGTTCGATCAGTAGCGCCAGGTAGACCGAGCGTCCAAGGACGGCACTCAGGAGCGTGAGGACCGCATCAAGGGTATCGACAGGAGCTTCTTGGGAAACCACCCCATGCAAAAGATTCGGGATTAGCACATTGAGACGTTGCCGAACGACATCGCTGACGAGGTCGAAGTGATTGCGTTTCCAGGTTCGAAGTGTGGAGAGTGCCGCAGTTGGATCAGCAAACCCTTCCCGAGAAAGATACGCGTAAGCACGCGCCTCGGGCAGTGAGTCATCAAGCCAGAGAGTGAGCAAAGGGTCATCGTCGCCGCGCTCATCGCGATGGGTCTTCAGGATGTCACCGAAATAATGATGAACACGATTTCGGTGCACGTCGAGCGCAGCAAGAAAATCAGCCCAGCGGGCGTAGCCCATCGCCAAAGCTAGGCGTTGTCGATCATCATCCATGACGGGAAGGGATTGGGTTTGCTGATCGTGCTGCATCTGGAGACGATTCTCCGTGCGACGCAGGAAGTCATAACCGGCTTTGAGTTCTTCGATCATCAGAATGGGGAGCTGATTCGTATCAGCCAGAACATCGAGCGTTTGGATGATGCTCCGGCTTTGCAGGCGCGGTTCGCGTCCGCCCCGAAGCAGCTGAAAGAGCTGACCAATAAACTCCACTTCCCGGATGCCACCGGGACCGAGCTTGATATTGTCAATCAATCCCTTGCGAGACATTTCGAGCTCAATGGCTTTTTTCATGTCACGCAGTTGGGCAAAGGCGCCAAAATCAAGATATTTCCGGTACACGAAGGGCTTAAGCAGGGAAAGCAGGTTTTGGCCGGCGGTGAAATCCCCCGCAATCACGCGTGCCTTGATGAAGGCATAGCGTTCCCACTCGCGGCCCAAGGTGGTGTAATAGCGTTCCAGGGCGTCAAAGCTGAATGCCAACGCACCCTCGTCGCCATGGGGGCGAAGCCGCATGTCGACGCGGAAAACAAAACCGTCACGGGTAACCTGATCCAGTGATCGAATGATTTTCTGCCCAAGTTTGATAAAAAATTCGCTGTTGGCGATGGGGCGATTGCCACTGGTTTCTCCCTCATGTTCGAAGGCAAAGATGAGGTCGATGTCCGAGGAGTAGTTCAACTCACAACCACCGAGCTTGCCCATTCCGAGCACCACAAGCCGCTGAGGGCGTCCATCCGCATCTCGTGGAGCGCCATGCCGGGCAATAAGCGCGCGCTCGTGCGCTTCAAGCGCCTGCTGGACGCACTGATCTGCAAGCTCAGAAAGATCACGCAGCGTTTCTGCCGTCTCAGCCAGTCCGGAAACATCTCGCCAAGCGATGCGAATCATTTCGGTGCGCCGGATCTGGCGCAGGGACGCGTCCAGATCTTCCGGCGTGCTCATTTTGTTCAGCACGGTGTCAAAACGTCGTCGCAAATCCCCGGGCTCATTGGCATGAGGGATCACGGGGAGCAATCGGGCCCAAAGCCAGGGAAGGGTTTTCAAGCTATGGGCGACGAAAGGGCTAATCGTGGTTATAAGACGAAGCTGGCTCAGAGTGGTCTCATCGGCACCAGATGCACGTGCGGCTATGATGAGGTCCGCATATTCGGATTCAGGAAGATCAATCATGGTGTGGTTGCTCGTCATTGATTTTGCACTACGCCACCATTAAGTCCGCTGGGAGCGGCGTCAGTCGGAATCGCTACTCATGCTGGCAAATTTCTGAAATATCTGGAGGCGCCGCATCTTCATCTTCGGAAGCGTCGTCCTGCTTGAGAATATAAATCAGGCACATATTACGTGCATTGTCGGTGACACGGTTGGCTGCGCGGACACGTTCGATGGTGCCAATAAGGGAGCGGGGACCTTGAGGGGCTTCGTCATCGTAGATGACGACCAGCCCATCCGGGGAATCTAGCGGGATGCTTGCGATGGTGACCGACTTCGGATCTTCATGGGTCAAAACGCCTACGTTGGGGGGACCGAAAGCATTAAGGGGCTGCAGGTAAACCGGGCGGACATCATGATTGTCACGACGATCAGTTGTGAATGTATTGATCACAGACTCGATGTCTTCGGGGCTCAAATTTTGTGCGGGGGGCTCATTGGGTGTCGTCATAATAGATTCAATTCTACCTTCTCGTTGCCCATCAAGACTACTGGAAACAAGCGGTAAAATAAAAAAGTCGGGACATAACGGCCCGACTTTTATCGATTTGTTCGTCGTCCCGTTGATCCCTGCTCGTGCAGGGCGGGAATACCGTGCCGGTATTAGGGGCGAACGAGGATGTACCCGGCTTCAACCAGATTCACGATCCGAACGATGCCGGAGGGAACCTTGTGTGCAACAGGGTTGAGTGCAGGCTCGTAACCGAGCTTTTTGGTCGCTTTCTTCAGCGAGTTCTCGCACGCTGAGAAGCGAACCCCTTGTTGAGCCAGCGCCTTGATCTTTGCCGCATTGGGATTGTTGGCATACAGCAAGCCGATTCCAGGCCCAAGCGCGACGATTTCGACGTCTGCATCAGTACCGAACGACTGCATCAAATTCGTGGCCACATTCAGTGGAACGATTTGCCGTTTCGGATCTGAATCCGTGACCTGAAGCACGATGTGGTGAGCGGCCAGGGAGTTGCCGCCGAGTGCGTCGATAGCCTTCGAATCAACGGTGGCCGCTTGTGCGGTCAGGGTGCTAGAGAGTAGCGCGAGGGCGAGCAGAGCGCTCGGGAGGCGAAATTTCCACATGATTTTATCCTCGATGATATTTAGAGTCCGTAGTTGTCTCTTTTATTATGTTTTAAGCAGAGACTATGCCAGTTTAATCACAACTGGGCCCAAGAGGCAAAGCGGGTTTTAAAAATGATGCATTCCAGCCTCATTCAGTAACTCACAAGCTTCGGAGGATGTGCGGGCAATTTCGATTGTTTTCTTGACGAAAAATTGGGATAAGGAGATACTCAAAGTAAAATTTTGACCCGTTAGCGGGTGTATTCGTCCTTCCATCTGTAACTCGATGGATGAGCGTGGGTCTGTTGCTCTTACTGACTCTAATAGAGCGCCGATTTAATTATTGAACGATCAATCCTCATTAATGACATTATTCAAACAGCTATTAATTAATTCCGATGGACGGGATTTTGTCGTAGGTGACTTGCATGGGAATCTGGGGCGCTTGGAAAAGGCTCTTGATTATCATCAGTTCAAACCGGATCGGGATCGGCTCATATCCGTCGGCGATCTGATTGACCGTGGCAACGACTCTCTGAATACCCTTCGATTATTGTCGGAACCCTGGTTCTTCTCTGTGGCGGGCAACCACGAGCGATTGCTGAGCCAGAATCGTTATGCCTTGTTGCGTCGTCAGCTGGATCCGTTGGCGAAAAATCGCTTGCACGGGGCTGGCGCGCGCTGGGTGTTGGATGCCTATGAGTCACTAAATGAAGACAAATGGGCCGATTTCATTACGGAAATCATGAATCTGATCGGACAGATGCCGTTAATGATTCAGATCGGAAATGGTCCCGATGCCGTGGGCGTCGTGCATGCCGAGCTTCCGGACTGGGAGTGGAGTCGCAATGTGGCGCGATTGGAACGGATTAAAAAGGTGAAGTTCTGGGATCAACCGCGTGACGAGCCAAGCATCGAATCGATCCTCTGGGGGCGATCCCAATTCCAATCGCTGCTGCGCGGTGATCACAATGATCGCGTGGTCGAAGGCATAGCGTGGGTTATTTACGGGCACAATATCGTGCATACCCCACGGCGAGCTGGTAACCGGCTATGGATTGATACCGGCGCTTATGAAAATCAGCCCGATCGAGGGTTATCCCTGGTGGAAATCGGTCCGTCTCTGACGGTGACCACCCATTTTCGAGACCTCCGCATCCGAACCGAGCGATTTAATGCTCCGGTTCCTGCCCATTTTTTCCGCTTAGAAGAGAGTTAGTGCCGCATTGAATACCGAACTGATTTCTGAATTAGATGAATTGAGCATTTCAGAGCTGGAGCAGCTAATTGAGTCGATAGCGGCTGAATTGGCGCGCAGAGATGTGCCGCCCGTCGGGCAGACCGCGCCGGTGTTGGACGAGAGTGAGATCGTTCAGGTGCTTGCCTTCGAATTGAAGCGCCACCGCAAGCAGAAGGACGAAGTTTTCAATCCATTTGCCTGACGTGCCCGGACTGAAGTTTTTGATGGGCGCGATGACGGTTTTGGATGTGTTTGTAATCAGACTTTCTGAATGTTGCCGTCATCGTCATTCGATTCGAATTCCGCGGCCGTGAGTGGGCGGCTTTCAGTCGTGAGGGGCGTGAGATTGGGGATTTCATCTCTTTTGGCGTGAACGGCGCCCAACTCACGAAATTTGCGCGCGCTGGGGAGGATGCGACCTTCCAGTGCGCCAACGGATTGGTTGTAGGCGACGACGGACTGATCGAGGCTTTTTCCGACCCGCTGCCAGTGCTCGGCCAGCGTTCCGATACGTTCATAGAGCTCGCGCCCCAGTTGAGCCATTTCCTGGGCATTCTGGGCCAAGGCTTCTTGCCGCCAGCCATAGGAAACCGCTTTGAGCAATGCGATCAAGGTGGTGGGACTGGCCGGAATCACCCGTTTTTCCGCGCCATATTCAATCAATGTCGGGTCTTGCATCAGCGCCGCCGAGAAAAACACCTCGCCGGGCACGAAAAGCACGACGAACTCCGGTGTAGGATCGAATTGATCGAAATATTCCTTTTTGCTGAGCTGGGTGATGTGCGTGCGTACTTGCTGGGCGTGATCATTCAGGTAGCGGGCTCGGTCAGCATCGTTGGATGCTTCAATCGCTTGTAGATAAGCGCTGACCGGCGCCTTGGCATCCACGACGATGCGTCGGCCGCCCGGCAGGTGCACGATCATGTCGGGCCGCAGTCGGCCGTTTTCTGTTGATTGGCTGACCTGCTCCTCGAAGTCGCAATGTGCGAGCATACCAGCCAACTCGACGACCCGTTTGAGTTGCACCTCACCCCAGCGGCCCCGAGTTTGTGGTTGTCGCAAGGCCCGGACAAGGTCCGCCGTTTCCCGATGGAGTTGCGGCAGATGGATCTGCAAGAGATCATTGATCTGCTGATGGAGTGCCCCGTAGGAGCTGGTGCGCACCTGTTCCAGCTGTCCCAGCTTCACGTCGAATTGATCCAATCGCTCACGGATTGGTTGGGTGAGTTGCCCGATGGCTGCCTGGCGCTGGTCAAGATCCTGTGTGGCCGCATTCTGGTGCTGGGTCAGGTTTTCCTGAGCAAGTTTCAGGAAGGACTCATTGTTCGCGTGCAGGGCTTCGGCCGAGAGCGCCTGAAAAGCCTGCTGAAACTGGGATTTAGCCTGCTCCAGCAGGGAAAGTTTTTCCCCACTGGCTTGTCGCTCCTGAATCAGGCGCTCCTGAAGCTCGGCACGCTGGGTGTCGTTCTGTCGGAGCTGGGCGTTGAGCGCATCCATCTTCTGCTCGATGGCCCGTCGCTCCTGGTGAAGCTCCTCCATGCGACGCCCCATGCCGGTCAACGTAGCCTGAGCGCCGGCCAGATCCACCGCCAGTGATTGTGCCTGCTTGAGTGCGGATTGCCGTTCGAGGGCGAGGTTCGCGATTTGGTCCTCGTTGAGACGGAGGGCCTGTGCCTGCTGGATCAGGGTTCTACGCGCTGCCCGGTGTGCGAGGGTCAGCGCAAACGTGATCATCAACAACGCCAGCACGATGGCCAGACTGATCCATCCCCACATCGGGGGCAACGGCGGCAGCACGGCCATCCAACTGCTCATGGTCGTCGTCGCTTAGTGGCGGAAATGACGCACACCGGTCAGCACCATGGCGATGCCGTGTTCGTTGGCCGCATCGATCACTTCCTGATCGCGCATGGAACCGCCGGGATGAATCACGGCGGTGATGCCGGAAGCCGCTGCGGTATCGATGCCGTCGCGGAAGGGGAAAAAGGCATCGGAGGCCATGACCGAGCCTGCTACCGGCAATCCGGCGTCTTCGGCCTTGATCGCTGCGATTCGCGCGGAATAGACCCGGCTCATTTGCCCGGCGCCAACCCCAATCGTTTGTTCGCCACTGGCGTAGATAATGGCGTTGGATTTGACGAACTTGGCAACCTTCCAGGCAAACAGCAGATCACGCAGCTCCTCAGCCGTTGGGTGCCGCTGTGTGACAATCTTCAGGTGCTCGGCGGTAATCACCGCGCTGTCTTCTTCCTGAACCAGCAGGCCGCCGTTAACGCGTTTGTAATCGAAATCGGGTGCGACAGCGTGCCATTGGCCAACGGCCAGGACGCGAACATTCGGTTTGCTGGCGAGCTCGATTTGGGCCTCGGCGCTGATTTCGGGCGCAATAACGACCTCGACGAACTGACGCTCGATAATGCTGCGGGCCGTATGAGCATCCAGTGGCCGGTTGAAGGCGATGATTCCGCCAAATGCCGAGGTGGGGTCGGTTGCATAGGCACGGTCGTAGGCAACGGTCAGATCCTGGTCGACGGCCACGCCGCAGGGATTCGCGTGCTTGACGATGACGCAGGCCGGAGTGGTGAATTGTTTCACGCACTCCAGAGCCGCATCGGAATCAGCGATATTGTTGTAGGACAGCGGCTTGCCCTGAATGATGCGCGCGGCGGCAATGCTACCGACCGGCGGCTGATGTTTTACATAGAACGCGGCCTGTTGATGCGGATTTTCGCCATAGCGGAGATCCTGCGCCTTGACGAGTTGCAGATTGAAGGTCGGCGCGAAGCGGTTACCGCTGACCATCTTGCCGAAGTGCGTCGCGATCATGCCGTCATATCGTGCCGTGTGTTCGAAGGCGCGCACGGCCAGTTCAAAACGAGTCTGGCCCTGAATGCCGCCACGCTCGAGGTCGGATAGAACGCGATCATAGTCAGCAGGATCGACGACAATCGCTACATCTTTATGGTTTTTCGCTGCGGCACGCACCATGGCAGGCCCGCCGATATCGATGTTTTCGACGGCATCCTCGTAGCTGCATTGTGGGTCGGCTACCGTTTGCTCGAAGGGATAGAGATTCACCACGATCAGGTCGATGGGCTCGATACCGTGTTTGGCCATGACGTCGTCATCCACGCCGCGTCGCGCCAGAATGCCGCCATGAATTTTCGGGTTCAGGGTCTTCACGCGTCCAGCCATGATTTCAGGGAAACCGGTAACTTCTGCGACTTCAGTCACCGGCAAGCCGGCATCACGCAGCAATTTTGCCGTGCCGCCGGTGGAAATCAGATCGATCCGATGTCGGTTCAAAGCGCGGGCAAACTCGAGGAGTCCGGTTTTGTCGGAAACGCTCAGCAAGGCGCGGCGGGGAATCATGGGTTGGTCAAGCATGTCGGTTACCTGTCTTCGTGTTCAGTCGGCGAGGCGGGCATTCGGGCCGCGACGGGGCGAAACAGGGCATTTTACATGATCGAATCATTCTGCCCGAACGATCGTATCGAACAAGGCGCAGTAGTCATCGTCCGCATGCCCGGACCGAACCCCTTGCTCAAGCACGTCGGCAAGACTGTCAATGAGTCGGGTATCGATCCCTTGTGGGCCAGCGGCCGTCTTGAACAGGCGAATATCCTTGAGCAGATGTTTCAGCGGGAAGTTGGCCTCGGTAAAGTTGCGATCAGTCATTCGGTCGAGTTTTTTGTCGAACGTCGGCGCGTAGAGGGCGCTTTGGCGCAGCGTGGTCATGAAGGTCTCGACGGAGACGCTTTCTCGCTGAATCAGCCCCAGGCTCATGGAAAAAGCAGCCGTCAAACTACCGATGAGTTGGTTCATGGCGAGCTTGGCCGCAGCGCCCTGCCCCACGAAACCGAAATGCGCGGGGGTGCCCAGTGCAGATAGGACGGGTGTCGCCGTGTCGATATCCGCCGGGTCGCCGCCCAGGAGAATCTGCAGGCTGCCACTGGTGGCCTGTGGCGTCGAGCCGAGTACGGGCGCCTCAAGGTATCGCCCGCCGAGGTTTCGGACTGCCGCGGCCAGGGTGCGGGATTCTTCCGGTGCGATCGTTGCCGCGTTGATGACGAGTCGGTTCTGCCACAGGGATGCGGCCGATTCTGACAGTAGGATAGATTCACAGGCAGCGAAATCCGCTAACATGATCCAGATGATGGGCGTCTCCCGCACCGCAGCGGCAAGATCCTGGGTGACGGAGATTTCGGCTTTGACCAGATCGGGATCGTCCAGCGGCGAGCGGTTGTAACCGGAGACGCGAAAGCCCTGCTCGGCGAGGCGAAGGGCGATGGCCCGGCCCATCAGGCCCAGGCCCAAAACGGCGATGGAGTCGGTGTGCATGGCAGCATCCTGTCGGTTGAGGAGAGGTGTTTCACATGATAGGCCGATTGTGCCGGAAAATCGCACCAATAACGCCCGATGTCCATCCGTGTCTTGCCGCACTCGGCGACAGGGAATACTTTTATTGAGAGGAACATGGTGACGAACCCGACCACCGACGAGATGCCTTGGGCGCAGTGGCTCAACCCCCGCCGCCGCCGCCCGAGTGAGACCAGCCCGACGCTCTTTCACACGGAGACCCGTGCCGAGATCGAGCGGGATTATGATCGGGTGCTTTTTTCCTCGCCCGTGCGACGGATGGCGGATAAGACCCAGGTTTTTCCGCTGGATCGCTCGGACAGCGTGCGAACGCGACTGACGCATTCGCACGAGGTGGCAAACCTCGCCCGTTCCGTCGGTATCGATCTGGTGTTCAATCATGGCTTGGCCGCCCATGTGCCGACAGCCTTGCGCGAGGTGCCGGTTCTGCTGGCGACAATCGGGTTGGCGCACGACTTGGGCAACCCCCCATTTGGGCATCAGGGAGAAGAGGCCATCGCCCGCTGGTTTCATCGTCATCGGTTGGTTGTGCTGGATGATGTCCCTGATTTGACCGAGGGCATGAAGCAAGATTTCCTGGCATTCGAGGGTAACGCGCAAACCCTGCGGTTGTTGACGAAACTGCAGTTGATCAACGATGACTACGGCTTGAATCTGACGGTGGCCACCTTGGCCGCGCTGATCAAGTACCCATCCGCCAGCGATGCGGTGGATCCATCACGGGTGGTGCGGAAGAAATACGGTTTTTTCCAGTCCGAGCGGGCGCTGGTTGAGGAGGTGTGGGCGCAATGCAATCTGGCGGTGGGCATTCGCCACCCCCTGACCTGGATTCTGGAGGCCTGTGACGATATTGCCTATTCTGTGCTGGATGCGGAGGATGCCGTGAAGAAGGGGTTGCTGTCGTTTTCGGACATCATCGCCTTCCTGCGTCATACGGCGGGCGATGATCCGATCGTCGTCCAGGTCTGCGAGGCGGCCCAGCAAGAGCATCGGCGCTATCGGCACGAAAAGCTTTCACCGGGTGAATTGAACGATATTTCGATGCAGACCTTCCGAATCCGGGCCATCGGCGCCCTGATGCAGGCTGTGGCGGACACCTTCTTGCGCCAATTGCCAGCGATCGCCGACGGCAGTTTCAACCAGGAATTGATTGCGGCCTCGCCCGCCCG
>DATKTJ010000116.1:0-24067 GCA_035531235.1 Halothiobacillus sp.
ACATGCAGCCAGCACGCATGCATCTTAAGATTCTCCTGCCGCACAAGGTTTACGCCGATAAAACCGGGGTGTTGCGCATCGTCGCGGAATCTCGCGCAGGATCGTTCGGGCTCTTGCCGCACCGTCTCGATTGCGTCGCGCCGCTCGCGCCGGGGATACTGGTTTTCGAGACCGAGGCGGAAGGCGAAGTTTATCTGGCTGTCGATGAAGGTATTCTGGTCAAATCCGGCGCCGACGTGTTGGTCTCCGTGCGCAACGCGATTGGCGGAACGGATCTCGGTACATTGCGCGAAGCGGTAGCGCAGGAATTTCTGATTCTGGACGAACAGGAGAAGAGTATGCGCTCGGTTCTGGCGAAAATGGAAAGCGGCTTTATTCGACGTTTCGCGGCGCTTCATCATGAGTGAAGCGCCGGAAGAAAAACCTGCGGCCGACGAAACGGCGTTCATCCAACAAGTGGGCGAGAAGGCGGCGCGCAAGCTCAAGGCGCAACGTCATGTCACGCAGACCGTTTGGTCCGGTCTGGGCATGATGGGCCTGATTGGCTGGTCAGTGGTGGTGCCGACGCTGCTCGGCGCGGCACTCGGAATCTGGATCGACAACCATTATCCGGGAAGCCATTCCTGGACGCTGATGCTGCTGGTCATCGGCTTGGCATTAGGGTGTTTGAATGCGTGGCATTGGGTGGACAAGGAAGGCCGTGAAATCCGCAAGCAAGAGGAGGATGACCATGAATGAGCCGTTGGGTCTGGCGTTTGCCCTGGTCTCGGGAATTTTGTTGGGCGCCTTTTTTTTCGGTGGTCTTTGGTGGACGGTTCGCCAGGCTATTTCATCGAAACATCCTGAACTTTGGTTCTTCGGCAGCCTGCTGTTGCGAACGAGCCTGGTGATACTCGGGTTCTATTTCATCCTGGGGGATGATTGGCGAAAGCTGCTGGCGGGCCTACTTGGGTTTGTCGCCGTACGCCTGATCGCGCTGCGGCTCACCCGAAAAGCGGAACAGGCTGCCCAAATAACACGGGAGGCTGGTCATGCGCCTTAGCCCCGACGAAATCATTTTCTGGCAATACGGGGTGATCAAGCTCAATGCCACGATCGCCTACACCTGGGGACTGATGTTCGTGCTGGCGGTCGGTTCCAAACTCGTTACGCGCAGACTTTCCACCGGCCTGCGCCGTTCACGCTGGCAGAATCTGTTGGAAATTGTCGTCACCGGCATTGAGAAGCAGATCGAAGAGGTCGGCCTGAGTCAGCCGCAGAAGTACCTCGGTTTCCTCGGCACCCTGTTTCTGTTCGTTGCCATGGCCAGCCTCTTTACGATCGTTCCCGGCTATGAGCCGCCGACCGGTTCGCTTTCGACCACGACGGCGCTGGCGATCTGTGTGTTTGTGGCGGTTCCGCTGTTCGGCATCGAGAAAGGGGGCTTGGGCAACTACCTCAAATCCTACGCGCAGCCGACACTGTTCATGCTGCCGTTCAATATCATCAGCGAGCTTTCGCGCACGTTGGCCCTGGCTGTGCGCCTGTTCGGCAACATGATGAGCGGGACAATGATTCTTGCCATTCTGCTGATCATCACACCCTTTATCTTCCCGATTGTCATGAGCGCGCTCGGCTTACTGACCGGTATGGTGCAAGCCTATATTTTCAGTATTCTGGCTACGGTTTACATCGCGGCCGCCACCCGTGCCCGCAAGCCGGAAACAGCGCCTGATGTGACCGATTGAATCTCGATACCCCACGACGACCGAAGGAGAGTTTATGGATAGCATGACCATTATTGCAGTGGCATCAATCGTTACCGCCGGCTTCACCATTGCCATCGGGGTCATCGGGCCATCACTGGGCGAAGGCAAAGCGGTTGCAACGGCACTGACCTCGCTGGCCCAGCAGCCGGATGCATCCGCCACCATCACCCGGACGCTGTTCGTCGGTCTGGCGATGATCGAGTCCACGGCCATTTATTCCTTCGTCGTCTCGATGATTCTCATCTTCGCCAATCCGTTCTGGAATCACGCCATTGCGCACGTGGTGGGCAAATAAGTCATGCTGATCGACTGGTTTACCGTCGCTGCGCAAGTCGTCAACTTCCTCATCCTGGTGTGGTTGCTGAAGCGCTTCCTGTATCGGCCCATTCTAGATGCCATCGACGCGCGCGAAAAGCGAATTGCCGGTGAACTGGCGGACGCCGATGCGAAACGGACCGAGGCACAAAAAGAGCGTGATGAATTCCGGCATAAGAATGAAGCGTTCGATCAGCAGCGCGCCGAACTTCTGACCCAGGCGACGGCGGAGGCCAAGGCCGAACGTCAGCGACTCATCGACGAAGCTCGCCAGGCAGCCGATGATCTGAGCACCAAGCGTCAGGAAACGCTGAGAAACGACGCCCAGAACCTCAATCAGGCCATCAGTCGTCGGATGCAGCAAGAGGTGTTCGCCATCGCAGGCAAGGCGCTGAATGATCTTGCGGTGACGAGTCTGGAAGAGCGCATTGTCGCGGAGTTCATACGCCGTGTGCTTGAGATGGATGAGCAAACGAAAGCTGGCTTGGCCGCGATCCTGAACGGATCATCCGACCAGGCCGCCCGCGTACGCAGCGCATTCGACCTGCCTGCAGCACAACGCACCGCGATACAGAATGCCCTCAACGAGACGTTCTCGGCCGACATCCGCATCACGTTCGAAACCGCACCGGATATTATCGGTGGCGTCGAACTCATCGCGAATGGACATAAGGTCGCATGGAGCATCGCGGATTATCTGGTTTCGCTGGAAAAAGGGGTTGAGGAACTTCTGAAAGGAGCGGGCAAGCCTGGCATCAAATCAGAAGCCGTGCCTGAGACCAAGACCCCATGAGCCAGGAACCAGTGGGCCAAGAACCAGTGGGTATGGAACCAGAACACCTACAGAATGTTTTGGACAGCACGTTCGCGGGGATCAGCCGGGCGCGGGAAACATTCTCGCCGCAACTGACCCCCCGGGAAATCGGGGTGGTTAACAGTATCGCCACGGGCATCGCAAAAATCTCCGGCCTCCCCGGCGTGGGGTTTGAGGAGGTGCTGAAGTTTCCTGGTGATTTGTACGGCATCGCGTTCAACATCGATGAAGACGAAATCGGCGCTGTGCTGCTGGGTGACTACTGGCACTTGCATGCGGGTGATGAAGTCGAACGTACAGGCCATGTGGTGGACGTGCCAGTGGGGGACGGATTGATCGGACGGATCATCAATCCAATGGGTCGCCCCCTGGACGGCATGGGCCCGGTGGTTGCCAGCACGCGCCTGCCCGTCGAACGCCCTGCCCCGGCCATTATGGACCGCGCGCCTGTCACGGTGCCCTTGCAAACCGGCATCAAAGTTATTGATGCGCTCATTCCCGTCGGGCGCGGCCAGCGCGAGTTGATTCTGGGCGACCGGCAGACCGGCAAAACAGCCATAGCACTCGACACGATACTCAATCAACGCGACCAGAATGTGCTGTGCGTGTATTGCGCCATTGGCCAGCGCGCCTCCGGCGTGGCCAAGGTGATCGCCACCCTGCGCGAAAAACGTGCAATGGATTACACCGTCGTGGTCGTCACCGAAGGCAACGATCCGCCCGGCCTGGCCTACATCGCCCCCTACGCCGCGACCAGCATCGCGGAGCATTTCATGGAACAGGGCCGTGACGTGCTGATCGTGTATGACGACCTCACGCATCATGCGCGCGCCTATCGCGAACTGTCCTTGCTGCTGCGGCGTCCGCCCGGCAGGGAAGCGTTTCCCGGCGACATTTTCTATATCCATTCACGGCTGCTGGAGCGCGCAACACACTTGCGCCCGGAACTCGGCGGCGGCTCCCTCACGGCGCTGCCCATTATCGAAACCGAAGCGCAGGACATTGCCGCCTACATTCCGACCAACCTGATTTCCATCACCGATGGGCAGATTTACCTATCGCCATCACTGTTCGAATTGGGCGTGCTGCCCGCAGTCGATGTCGGCAAATCCGTTTCGCGCGTCGGTGGCAAGGCGCAGCGCGCCGCCTACCGTGCCGTGGCGGGCGATCTCAAGCTCGCCTATGCCCAGTTCGAGGAACTCGAAACCTTTTCCCGCTTCGGCGCCCGCCTGGATGAAGACACCCGCAAGCTTATCGAGCACGGGCGGCGCATCCGGGCCTGCCTCAAGCAGCCTGAATTCGCACCCGTATCCGTGCCCGCACAAATCGCTGTTCTGTTGGCATTGACCGCCAAACTTTTCGACAATGTGCCGCTCGATCGGATGACCGAGGCCGAAAAAGCCGTGCGCGAGGCAGCGGCTGACATCCCGAACGCGGTGGCCGCTCGATTCGACAGCGCCGACAAGCTGAGCGACGAGGATCGTAAAACCATCATCGAAATCGCCCGCCTGACGCTCGCGCCTTTTCAACTCAAGCCGGACGCCCCTTCGGGAGACACCAAACCCAAACCCGGCACGATGGCCAAAAAAACACCATGAGCGACACTGCCGCGAATCTGCGCCGCAAGATCGCCAGCGCCGGGGACCTCGAATCCGTGGTGCGCACAATGAAGGCCATGGCCGCGTCGAGCATCGGGCAATACGAGAATGCGGTGCACTCCCTGGATGATTATTTCCGAACGGTGCAACTGGGCCTGGCCGCGTGTTTAAGTCAAGGTGAATCTGCTGCCGTCTCAACGCGCGGGGCGCAGAAAGAAACCGGGGCAATTGCTGCAATCGTATTCGGTTCCGACCAGGGACTGGTCGGGCAATTCAACGAAGTCATGGTTGATTTCGTCGTGCAAACGCTAGGTAGCCTGCGGGGAAAAAAAGTGATTATGGCGGTCGGCGAGCGTATTCAATCTCGCTTGGCGGAGACCGACCTGTTGGTGGAGGAAGGTTTCGCCCTGCCGAACGCCATTAGCGCGATTACGCCGCTGGTCGGACAGATTCTGATCGAGATGGAAGCCCGGCGCGAAAAAGGCGAGATCGCGCAGGTTTACCTTTTTCACAATCGCCCCAAATCCGGGGCAATTTATACCCCGGTGAGCCAACGACTGCTGCCGCTGGACGAGCTATGGCGACGCGATCTGGCTGCCATCCACTGGCCGACCCATAATTTGCCCGAAATCATGAATGGCGGGAAGCAAACGCTGCTGGCGTTAATTCGCGAGTATCTGTTCGTTTCGCTTTTCAGGGCGTGCGCTGAATCCCTGGCCAGTGAAAACGCCAGCCGCCTGGCCGCGATGCAACGTGCGGAAAAGAACATCGACGAGTTACTGGAGGACCTGAACCGAGCGTTTTACCGCCTACGCCAAAGCAGTATTGACGAGGAATTATTCGATGTCGTAGCTGGCTTCGAAGCACTGACTGCACAAAAAGTGGGTGATTAAACGATCAACCCAAGCTGGGGGGATACCTAACGCCACGAACTGGCTGACCGTCCAGGAACTCGAACACAGGATAAGTGAAACCCATATTTTTTTGTGTTCGCCTGCCGGTGGAACAACGTCGGGGGATCCACTGAAAAAGGAGTTTTCATGGCAGCAATCTTTGCCATTATCATCGTAATAGCCGGGCTGACCTTTCTTGTTTTTCAAAGCAGAAAATCCGGGCAACGCAAATTCATCCAGAACTATTCATTTCCGCCATCACTCCGCACCAAAGTGAAGGGCAAATACCCGCATCTCAGCGAGGAACAGCTCAATCTCGTTTTCGATGGATTACGCGACTATTTCCAGCTCTGTCACCAAGCCAAAAAGCGGATGGTATCCATGCCCTCGCAGGTGGTTGATGTCGCCTGGCATGAGTTCATTCTGTTCACACGGGCCTACAAAACCTTTTGCCGGCGCGCGCTTGGCTATTTTTTGCATCACACCCCTGCCGAAGCAATGAAAACACCGACTGTGGCGCAAGAGGGCATCAAGCGGGCCTGGCGACTGGCCTGCGCAAAAGAAAAGATAAACCCGTCGACGACCAGCTATTTGCCGCTGTTGTTCGCCATTGATGACTTGCTACAGATCGAAGACGGTTTCCGGTATCGCCTGAACTGCATGGATCCCGCCTCGCCGCGCTATGGGAGCGGTTATTGCGCTGGGCATATCGGTTGCTCGTCGGGCTGCGCGGGGGGCGGTTCCGGCTCAGATGGCGGCTTTGGTGCCGGCAGTGATGCCAGCGGCTGTGGGAGTAGTGGTTGCGGCGGTGGTGGCGATTAACGATGGTTTGAGCGCCAGGGAATACCGCAGCGGATGAACGATACTGCTAGAGTGTCAAGATATGCGCCCGCATGCCGATTCATGTTGTCGTTACTGTACTATTTGCTTAAATCGGTTGCGAATAAGGGATACCCGATAGATGTGGGAAACACGCGAGAAAAGAGGCTGAGGATGGATATTTCGCCAAAGCGCGATTTCATGATCGGAATTCCCGGCGGGGCGGCATTCGTTCTGGGCCTTTTCGTCTTGCTCGGCTGGGTGCTGGATATGCCCCTCCTCGCCTATATCGATCCGGACTGGAAACCCATGGTGCCGGGCACGGCACTGTGCTTCGCGATTGGCGGTCTGGCGCTGCTTGCGTCCGTCTCAAAAGTATCCGGAATCTTGCGCGCACGGGCGCGGGGCCTGCTGATCGGCATGGTGCTTCTTCTGGCAGGCGCGCGGGGCATGGAACTGCTGCTTACCAGCCTTCAGCAGACCGAGTTCACCGCCCCGCTGTGGGTTTGGCTCTATAAAAACCAGGGGCAAATGTCCATCCAAACGGTTTTTGGCTTTCTGGCCTTCGTCGCCGGATACCACCAGCTTCACTGGGGAAAGACACAATCCCGCCACCTCTTCGCCCGCATCATATCCGTCACCCTGATCGTCCTTGGCTTGGCAACGGTATTCGCCTATGCCATCAAACTCCCCTATCTGTTCGAGTCCGAATTCTTCAAAACCGGACTGATCTGGCTGAGCCTGCCCACGGCCATCGGGCTCACCCTGCTTGGCCTGGGGCTTTGGGGCGTGGCACGACAGCATGAATGGTCAGACGAACAGAATACAGACCAGACTCGCGCGGGGCAGATCTATCGTGCCACCGTGCTTGTTGTCACCCTGACGACGCTGACGACTGGTGCGGTCGGGATCATGTTTCTGGAAGAGGCCACCCTGGCCCAGTCCAAGGTAGACATGACGCAGACAATCGAGACGAAACAGGCCCATCTGGCCAGTTTGCTCGAAGATCATATCGAACGCGCCCTGCTAGCCAGCACCGACCCCAGCCTCATGATATCGGTGCACGGACTGCTGCAGAATATCCGCCACCGCGTGCCTATCACCGTACAAACACAGATCGCGGACCGGCTGATTCAGCATGGATTTACCGGCGTGGGTCTGGAGTCGGGCAATCAGACCAAAACGATTATCGGTACGCTCTTGCCCGATTCCGTGAAGCGTTTTCCCTTGCGGGACTATCCGCATGCCTTTCTGATCTGGGACAAGGGCTACTACTTGCGCATGCGCATTCCGGTTACCGGAGACACACCCGGCAGCCCGGATGGCTACCTGATCATCGAACAGGCCATGCCGCGCGTGAGCAAGCTGATCGACGACGCCAATCACTGGGGCGAAACGGGCACCCTGCCGATGTGCGGTCGCTTGAACGCCGACAAACTGCTCTGTTATCCACAGCGCGAACAGGCCGACCTGTATGTGATTCCCGACAAGATCAACGGCATGCCCATTCCGATGACCTATGCTTTGGGCGGCAAGCATGCGGTCTCGATCCTGACGGATTATCGGGGGCGACATGTCCTGGCTGCCTACGGCCCGGTCGATCACTCGGGGCTGGGACTGGTTCTGAAAATGGACCTTTCTGAAGTCTATGATCCCGTGAAAAAGGAACTGCTGTTTCTCTTGCCGCTCATCGCTGTTCTTACCCTGATGGGCCTGGGGCTCATCCAACTGCGCGCTCGCCCACTCCTGGAAGACCTGGCGCAAAGCCATGAATCAGAAAAAACCGCTCGATCACGGTTCGAGGCTGCCATGGACAGCAGCCCCGACATCTTCATCATTTATGAAGCCGTGCGGGACGACGCCGGCGTCGTTATCGATTTCCGGGCCACGTTCGCCAACAAGAATGCCACAACCAATACCCGTCTCACGGCTGAACGCCTGACGGGACACTCTTGCGTGGAACTGTTCCCCGAACAAAAAGGGCTGATCGAAAATTACCGGACCGTACTCAAGTCTGGCAAGCCACTCATCAACGAATGCACGTCGATCGACGCCGAGGGAAACACCCACTGGTATCAGCGGCAGGTGGTTGCCATGCCATCTGGGGTAGCAACTACCTTCCGCAACATCACACAGGAGAAACGCCTGTTCGAAGATCTGGATTACTCCAATCAACTCCGTACCGCGATTGTCGAAAGCTCTGTCTACTCCATTATTTCCACCGACGTACAAGGCACTATTCTCACATTCAACAAAGCGGCCGAACGCATGCTTTGGTACCGTGCGGACGAGATGATCGGCAAAAAAAACCCTGGTGTCTTCCATGATGCAGAAGAGGTAAAAGAACGCGCGATCAGCCTTAGCCAGGAACTCGGCTACCCGGTCGAACCCGGCTTTGAAGTCTTTGTCGCCAAGCCAAAAATCCATGAGCATGAGGACAGGGAGTGGACCTACGTACGCAAGGATGGATCGCGGTTCCCGGTACGTTTATCGGTAACGGCCCTGCGTGGCCCACAGAATAAAATTCAGGGCTTCCTCGGCATCGCCTACGATATTTCCGAGCAAAAACGCGCCGATGAGTACATCCGACATATCGCCCTGCACGATGCGCTGACCGGCCTGCCGAACCGGATGCTGCTGGATGATCGGGTCACCGTCGCCATCGAGCAGCAACGTCGCAACGGCACGCCGTTTGCCCTGGCGATGATGGATATCGACCGCTTCAAGCACATTAACGATTCGATGGGCCACCACACCGGCGACAAGGTGCTCAAGGAGTTTGTCGCGCGAGTTCAGACCTGTCTGCGATTGACGGACACCATTGCACGCATGGGGGGGCGATGAGTTCGTGCTGCTGCTGGCCGATACGGATGAAGAAGGCGCGGAACAGGTCGCAAAACGCATCAAGAAGGCCTTAAGCCCCCCCGTGGATATCGGTTTGCAGGAAATACACATTTCATCCAGTATCGGAATCAGCCTGTGCCCGGACGATGGTCGGGACATCAACGAACTGCTGCGCTGTGCCGACGTCGCCATGTACTGGGTAAAAGAACATGGCCGGAATGGGCACAAACTGTTCGCACGGGAAATGGATCTGGGCACCAGTGAGCGTCTCAACCTGGAACGTGATCTGCACCACGCACTGGAACATGGCGAATTCGAACTGTTCTACCAACCGAAGGTCGATTTGAAATCCCGAACGATCATTGGTGTCGAAGCCTTGCTACGCCTACGCAAACCGGATGGCCAGTTCGTGTGCCCCGGCAACTTCATCCCGCTGGCGGAAGAAACCGGCCTGATTGTACCAATCGGCCAATGGGCTCTGGAAACGGCCTGCCAGGATGCCGTCCTCCTCCACAAAAAACTCGGCGCAAGCCTGACGATGGCCGTCAATATCTCGCCTCGGCAATTTGTGAATGATCAACTGTTGCACCAGATAGAGGACGCCCTGAGCCATGCGGCACTCTCTGCTGAGTATCTGGAATTGGAAATTACCGAAGGGGTGCTCATGGATGACCGCAATGGCGTTGAAACAACCCTGATTGCCCTGCGCCAACTGGGCATACGGATATCCATCGACGACTTTGGCACGGGTTATTCCAGCCTGAGTTATCTGAAACGTTATCCGATCAGCCAGCTCAAGATCGATCAGTCTTTCGTGCACGACGTCAGCAGCGACCCCGATGATGCCGCTCTGATCAAGGCCATTATCGCCATGGGCCACAGCCTGAAGATTCCCGTGATCGCCGAAGGCATCGAAACCGCCGAACAGCTTGAGTTCCTCACGCACCAGAATTGTGACCAGGGACAGGGTTTTCTCATCGGCAGACCGATGCCCCTCGACATGCTGCTGGCATGGTGTGAGCGGGCCGAGCACTGGCGCCTGAAAGGCGCATCAAACATCGCATGATGCCCTATCTCCCGACTCAGTCCTGAGGACTCACAACTTGCCGGACACCTTCACCATCCAAAAAGCGAAAGCCGAAGAGGTGCTGGAAATCACGCACCTCGTGGCTGAGCTATTGATGGAAATCATGCAGGTGAGTGGAATCGCCGCCTTCACCTTCGATCCGCAAAAAATGACTACCCAACTCGGGGCGTTCATGGAAGCTGAGAAATATCACGTATTTCTGGCCCGTTCGACCCAGCACCAATGCATTGGTGTCATTACGCTCTACGAGGGCTTTGCGCTCTATGCGGAAGGCGCCTTCGGCACGATCGCCGAGCTTTATGTGCAACCGGGCTATCGTAGCCAGGCTGTCGGACAACGTCTCATCGAACAGGCCGAGGCTTTCGGCCGCACACGCGGATGGCGGCGCCTTGAGGTGACAACACCCCCTTTGCCTGAGTTTCAGAAGACACTGGCTTTTTATGAACAAGCGGGCTTTGCCGTTACGGGCGGACGCAAACTCAAAATTCTTTTGTGAATCCCTGGCCACCAACGCCGAAATAATCATGAGTGGTCTGAAAAGTTGCCCTCGAAGACGACCCGGTCTCGACCTGCCGCCTTGGCGGCATACATGCGGGCATCAGCCTGGGCAATCAATTCTTCGGGCGAAACGGGTTTATCCCCTGACATGGCTGTAACACCGATACTGGCCGTTACCGTCAGCGCATGGTCACCCACATCGATCGAGGTATGACCGATCGCGAAACGAATGCGCTCGGCAACATCCCGGGCATCCTGCAGACTGGCACCGGGCAGCACAACCACAAACTCCTCCCCACCGTAGCGCAGCAGGATATCCCCTTCGCGCAGCATTTCCCGGGTCACATTGGCCGTGCGCACCAGAACCTTGTCGCCACTGAGGTGGCCGAACGTATCGTTGATGCGCTTGAAATGATCCAGGTCGAGCATGATGAGCGCCAGAGACGAGCGATTGCGGCCAGCACGTGAAAGCTCTTCCTCCAATCGCTTCATCCCGAAACGCCGGTTATAGATGTTCGTCAGGGGGTCAAGTGCCGCGACACGCTGCAGGTCGGCGTGCATCAGTGCATTGTTCAATGCCAGGCCCAGCCCCTGCATCAACAAAGGCAGCAACCGCGGCACCTGCTCCGCAAATGGGGTTGACGACGCCAGCACCACCCAACCCAATACCAAACCATGATGCAGAATGGGCGCCAGGATCACATCGGCAGGGATGAAATGCGTAACTACAGCATCCACGGTAACCCCAGTGGGCAGCTCGATGCGACGCTGCACCACCTGCGCCTGACGCACGTGAAATAGCTGACTCTCGAGAATCTGTTCGGGCCGATTCAACCCATGGGAAACCAGAATCTTCCACTCGGCCTGACGATCCATGACAATCGCACCGCCCTGCGCGCCGGAAATCTCCTGCAACAAGGTCAGCGCTTGATCGCCCAACTCATTCAGATCCAGTCGGCTGGAAAGCGTCTGTGTGAAACTGCGTATTTGGCCTTCGACAAGATGTGCATCATGCAGGGCATAGAGCAAGGCGTTGTAGCTGTTTGCCACAGCACCCAATTCGCCCTCATCCTCCTCCTGCAATTGACAGGTCGCCGGATCACAGGCAGACCAATCGCCCGTAAAGGTCGCCTGATCCATCGCCTGACTGACCTCCCTCATTCCTTGAGATAAACGGGCCAGCCGTGGCCGGACAATTTTGCTGGCAAGCGCAAAATTCAGAACACCCACGACCAGACCCGCCACTAGCGTGGCCATAATGAAGGTCAGGGAAAATGCGGTACTTTCCGCAACCCCGAAAAGCATCACAAAGAGCGGGAATACCGCGCCCATGACCACCCCCATGGTGACCATTCCCCAGGCCAAAGCCCGAAACACATGTTTGGTTTTTTGCATCCTGCCCTCAAGACATTATTCAATGTTGTTATTGACGAGGCATAGATTCTGCCCCGACGGGGGCAAACAGACGCGCCCCAAGGCGATAGATAGCTCTACACACATAATGGAGGGCGCTATGTAACATGTCCAGAACGCGTCATCACCAAATCTTGCGTCAGGATTCCAGAGCACCATCGAGAGGACGAGGGGGTCCAGAACACCGCCGACGCAACAGCCGAGGCATATTGGGCGACCCACTGGGACATTTCAGTGCAAACCTTCATCTATCCATAGGTTCCCACCCGGGTTTGTGGCAAAATCTTTACAACAGTTGTTATTAGGCGCCTCAAACAGGAGTTGATTTGTGGCAAAAATTCTCGTTGTAACTTCAGGCAAGGGTGGCGTGGGCAAAACCACGACCAGTGCCGCCATTTCCAGCGGTCTGGCCATGGCGGGGAAAAAGACGGTCGTCATCGATTTTGACGTCGGATTGCGTAACCTCGACCTGATCATGGGTGTCGAACGTCGCGTGGTCTATGACCTGATCAATGTCATTCAGAAAGAAGCGGGCCTGAAGCAGGCCATGATCAAACACAAGGAAATCGACAACCTCTACATCCTGCCGGCCTCGCAGACCAAGGATAAGGACGCCCTCTCCGAGGAAGGCGTCAAGCAGGTGTTCGATGACCTGAAGGCCGACGGCTTCGACTACATCATCTGCGACTCACCCGCCGGTATCGAACGGGGCGCGCAACTGGCCATGTATTACGCTGACGAAGCGATCGTGGTATCCAATCCCGAAGTCTCCTCCGTGCGGGACTCCGACCGGATGCTGGGCATTCTGGCCAGCAAATCGCAGCGCGCCAAAAATGGCGAGCCGCCGATTCGGGAACACCTGCTGATCACCCGCTACTCACCGGAGCGGGTCGAGGCTGGCGAAATGCTGTCGATCGAAGATATGCTGGAAATATTGGCAGTTCCTTTGCTGGGCGTCATTCCCGAGTCCCAGTCGGTTCTTCAGGCGTCCAATGCCGGGCGACCGGTCATTCTCGATCAGACTGCAGATGCCGGACAAGCCTACCAGGATGCGGTTGCCCGCTTGCTGGGTGAAGATCGACCCATGCGCTTTATCGAAGTGGACAAGAAGTCCTTCCTTAGCCGCCTGTTTGGTAAGGGGTGATCATGGGACTGCTTGACCTCTTTCGCGCACGCCCAAAACCCACCGCCCATCTGGCCAAGGAACGCCTGCAAATCCTGATTGCCCATGAGCGCAGCCAGGGACAGACGCGCGACCCGGATTACCTGCCCCGGCTCAAGAACGACCTGCTTGAAGTCATTCGTAAATATGTGTCTGTCGATGAAGATGCCGTCCAGGTTCAGATCGGTCACAACGAGGGCATGGATATTCTGGAGCTGAACATCATCCTGCCGGAATCAAAATCGGACAGCCCGAAGTAGACGCGATTCCGCCCCGCTGTTGTCATTATTTTATTTGATGCTAGATAAAACCCATAGAGCCCGTCAATGGGCCAATGAAAAGGTTTAGCGCGCGCATCCTGATTTGACCCGCTAAGGTTAGTGTCATCCTTGCTTCCTCTTGTGAGAAGATACCATGACACAACCTGATTTATCGTTCTGGTCACTGACGACCGAATTCCTGACCACCCCCCTCTGGCCCGCCTGGATTGCAGGGGGCGCTATCGGTTTGTTGGCCTTTTCCCAGCGCTGGATAACCGATCAGCCCCTCGGGTGTTCGGCCGCCTTCGGCAATGCCTGCGCGCGACTGGGCAGCCAACTGCCGCTTTTCCAAAGCGCGGCGCATGGCTCGGCCACCGACTGGAAGCTCTGGTTCTTGGTCGGCATCTTTCTGGGCGGGCTGGTCGCCAGTCTGAGCAGCGGTCACTGGGCGGCGCCTACCGATTTTGGCACCTTCTATCAGGCTCTGATGCCCACATCGATGGCGGGTCGAGTCCTGTGGTGGCTGTTCGGTGGCGTGTTGATCGGGCTGGGCGCCCGCTTGGCCGGCGGTTGTACGTCGGGTCACACCATCAACGGCGTAGCAATGGGCTCACCGGCAAGCATCGTGGCATCAGCCCTGTTCTTTGCCGCCGCAGTCGGAACCGCCCAACTCACCCATCTCCTTCTGAAAACCACCATGGTGGGAGGCTGATCATGAATACCCATAATCTCTTCGTACGCAATGGCTTGTTTCTGCTCATCGGCTTGGTCTTCGGCTTTTTCCTCAGCCGGGCCGGGGCCACGGACCCCGCCATGATTTCCGCCCTGCTCCTCTTTCAGAATTTCCACCTGCTGTGGGTCATCGCAACGGCAGTCGGGGTCGGCGCCGTACTCAATCTGCTGGCCAAATACCGTCAATGGCACAGCCTGACCAGCGGTCAACCCATCAGCTTTCCCCACAAACCCTTTGTGCGCGCACTGATCCCCGGCGCCCTGCTGTTCGGTGCGGGCTGGGGCCTGACGGGCGTCTGTCCCGGCACGGCGCCGGCCATGCTCGGTGAAGGTCAGTGGTTTGTCGGCGTCATCCTGATCGGGATTATTCTGGGCACCTGGCTGGTCGGCTGGATTGATCACCGCTTGCACAAACCTGCGCAGTCCGGCAATCATGCTTCAGCGACCCGGTAATCACAGGAGATGAAAAATCGGATATGAGCCAGACTGATTCATCTTCGCTTGGGGAACAGCGCGTGGATACCTGGTTATGGGCCGCCCGATTCTTCAAAACCCGATCACTGGCCGTGACGGCCATATCCCAGGGGAAAATCCGGATCAGTGGCCAGGATTGCCGTAAACCGGCCAAGGTCCTGCGGCCAGGCGATCACTTGGACATCGAGCGCGGTGAAGCGCACTGGGCAATCGAAGTCCGGGGACTGGCCCGCCAACGCGGTCCGGCGACGGTAGCGCAAACGCTTTACTCGGAAACGGCCGAAAGCCAGCAAGCGCGCCAGATTGCTGAAGAACAGCGACAACGAACGCGCGAACTCAATCCGACCCTTCACAAACCCGACCCACATACCCGCGCCCTGCTGCGCGCACTGCGTGGCAAGCCCGCATGATTCGGAGCAATTTCCGGGTATTTGTCGACATCATGTCGGCAAATGTGCTGATACTGTCGACAGAGGGCAATTGCTAACCCATAGAGCCCTGAATGGACATTCCGTCAGTGGCACGGCACAATGCGGCATAAAATCCTTATTTTTGCATGACACACGCGACAAGGAATAGCGACGCATGGCAAACATTTTGCTGCTGAACGGCCCGAACCTGAACCGGCTGGGTACCCGCGAACCCGAACGCTATGGTCAGACGACCCTCGATGACATCCTTGCCCGCCTCACCCTGCACTGCCAGAGTGTTTCCGTGTCGCTCGAACACCTGCAAACCAATGCCGAACATCAGATGATCGAACGAATCCACACAGCTGCCGACACCGGGGTAGACGGAATCGTCATCAATCCTGCCGCCTGGACCCACACCAGCATCGCGCTACGCGACGCCCTGCTCGCCAGCGGCATTCCCTTCGTGGAAGTTCATATCAGTAATATTCACGCCCGCGAATCCTTCCGCCAGCATTCCTATTTTTCGGATATTGCGCTGGGTTCGATCATTGGCGTCGGCGCGCTCGGCTACGAGCTCGCCTTATTTGCCCTCTTTCAACACCTTGGCATCCAGCGGCTGCCTACCCTACCACCCGCCTGAACGAACAACCTACTGCATCACTCAGGCTGCTACCCCAACGGAGAAGTCCATCCATGGATATTCGCAAGATCAAGAAACTGATCGAGTTACTCGAGGAATCCGGTATTGCCGAAATTGAGATTCGCGAAGGCGAAGAATCGGTACGTATCGCACGTGGCCAGATGATGGCACCAGGCATGCCCATGATGGGTTATGCGCAGCAGCCAGCCATGGCGGCCATGCCCGCGCCGGCACCATCCCCCTCGAATACTCAAGCGGCGACACCTGTGACCAGCGGCAAGAGCCTCCCCTCGCCCATGGTAGGCACGTTCTATCGTTCAGCCTCGCCGACGGCCAAGCCCTTCGTGGAGATCGGCAGCACCATTCAGGCCGGTGATACCCTCTGCGTCATCGAGGCGATGAAGATGTTCAACCAAATCGAGGCGGAAACCAGCGGTACCATCACGGCGATTCTGGTGGAAAACGGCCAGCCGGTCGAATTCGACCAACCGCTGTTCATCATTGAATAACGGCGGGGCTTCGCATGTTGAATAAAGTACTGATCGCCAACCGGGGCGAGATTGCGCTCCGTATCCTGCGCGCCTGCCGAGAGTTGGACATTCGCACGGTCGCGGTTCACTCGACCGCCGACCGCGATCTCAAGCATGTCCGCCTGGCCGACGAATCCGTCTGCATCGGCGGTCCTCGCTCCACCGAAAGCTACCTGAACGTTCCGGCCATCATTTCAGCGGCCGAAGTCACGGATGCCGTGGCCATTCACCCCGGCTACGGCTTCCTCTCGGAAAATGCCGATTTCGCCGAACGCGTCGAACAATCCGGCTTCATCTTTATCGGCCCGACCGCCGACAACATCCGGATGATGGGCGACAAGGTCATGGCCAAGGAAACCATGCGCGCAGCCAATGTACCCTGCGTACCCGGCTCCGATGGCGCCCTGGGCGACGACGCCGACGAGAATTTGCGCCTGGCACGCGACGTCGGCTACCCCGTGATCATCAAGGCGGCCGGTGGCGGTGGTGGCCGGGGGATGCGCGTCGTCCATACCGAAGCAGCCCTGTTGCACGCCATCGACATGACCCGCACCGAGGCGGCGGCGGCATTCAACAACCCGCAGGTGTACATGGAGAAATTCCTTGAGCACCCGCGCCATATCGAGATCCAGGTGCTGGCCGACAGTCACGGGCATGCCGTGTATCTGGGTGAGCGCGACTGCTCGATGCAACGTCGCCACCAGAAAATCATCGAGGAAGCCCCTGCCCCCGGCATCACCCCGAAACAGCGTGCGGAAATCGGCGCCGTCTGTGTCGCCGCCTGTTTGCGCATGGGCTATCGCGGTGCGGGTACGTTCGAGTTCCTGTACGAGAACGGCCATTTCTACTTTATTGAAATGAACACCCGGCTGCAGGTCGAACACACGATCACTGAAATGATTACCGGGATCGATCTCGTCAAGCAGCAACTGATGATCGCCGCCGGGATGCCCTTGGATTTCACACAGGATCAGGTCCGTCTGACCGGTCACTCCATCGAATGCCGGATCAATGCCGAAGATCCGGCCACCTTTGTCCCCAGCCCCGGCAAGATCACCAACCTGCATTTCCCCGGCGGCCCAGGCGTGCGGATCGATACACATATCTACAACGGATACACCGTACCGCCGTACTACGACTCCATGATCGGCAAGCTCATTACCCACGCCGACAACCGGGATCAGGCGATCCGCCGCATGGCGGGCGCGCTGGGTGAAATGGCCATCGAGGGGATCAAGACCAATATCCCGCTTCATATCGACCTGATGAACGATCAGGCCTTTATCGACGGCGGAACCGATATCCATTACCTGCACAAGCGGCTGGGACTGAATTGATGAATTCGGATGATCATGCGCCCCGCCAATGGCAACGCCTGAGTCTCGACGTACCGCAAGGGGATGTTGAAGATTGCGAACAGGCACTGCTGGATGCCGGCGCTGTTTCGGTCTCGCTGGAAGAATTGGGCGACGAACCGATCCTGGAGCCCAAACCGGGCGAAACCCCACTCTGGCAGAAGGTGCGTGTGGCGGGCCTGTTCGAGGAAGGCATCAGCCCGGCCGACATCATGGGCGTTCTCAATCAGACGTTACGCCCGGCACTGCTGGGCGATTTCGATTATCAAATCATCGAGGATATCGACTGGGTCCGCCAGACCCAGGCGGACTTCGCTGCCGCCTGTTATGGCGACGGTCTCTGGGTCGTGCCGCATTGGGAAACCCCGCCCGAAAACGCCGAATCGGTGCTGCGGATCGATCCGGGCCTCGCCTTCGGTACCGGGCAACACGAAACCACGGCCCTGTGCCTGGGCTGGCTCGACCGACAGGATCTCAACGGGCTGAGCATCCTGGATGTGGGCTGCGGATCGGGCATTCTGGCCTTGGGCGCGCTGATCAAAGGGGCCGAAAAAGCATGGGGCACCGATATCGATCCTCAGGCACTCAAGGCCAGCTTCGACAACGCGGCATTGAATCAGATCGGTACGGATCGGCTCTCCCTGAGCCAGCCCGAAGACCTGCCCGCCGATTCGCGCTTCGACATCCTGATCGCCAACATCCTGGCCCAGCCGCTCATCGAACTGGCCGACAGCCTCGCCCCCCATCTCAAGCCCGGCGGCCGCTTTGCCCTGTCTGGCATTCTCAACCATCAGGCCGAGGCCGTTGCGGCCCAATGGATGGCACAAGGTCTGGTCATTACTGCCATCGATTCACTCGGCGACTGGTCGCTGGTGCAGGGCCATCGGCCCCAATAATCATTACCGATCATCCCGACGCAAAGCCTCGGCACCCCGTCAAGCCCAGCCCGGGATTTCGCATCAAGACGGCCCGGACCAAAGCAACCGCGCGTGGGTTATCTCGGGACGTTCTTGATATCGTTACTGCTTGCAGGCGCCCCCGTTCAGATCATTGAACTCAAAAATTCCATTCCTGATGTCTTGACAGGCCGAGTGTACGAACCGATTGGATGAGTTCAGGTTCTTGAATGACATCACAATTCCAGGTGAGCAGAAAACACATGTTGTCCGATAACCATCCAAACCAGATATTGCGTGATGTCTTTGGATTCCCCCATTTTCGCGGCGATCAGGAAAGCGTGGTCGATCATGTCACCCAGGGTGGCGATGCCCTGGTGTTGATGCCGACCGGGGCCGGGAAGTCGCTGTGTTACCAGATTCCCGCACTCTGCCGCCACGGCGTGGGCATTGTGATTTCACCCCTGATCGCGCTGATGCAGGATCAGGTGGCGGCGCTGAAGCAGTTGGGCGTTTCCGTCGCTTTTCTGAACTCCAGCCAGGATGCTGAAACGGCGCGCGCGGTAATGCGTCAGTTACAGCTTGGCGAGTTAAAGCTGCTCTATGTCGCGCCAGAGCGGCTCATGACGGAAAGCTTTCTCAATTTTCTGGATCGTTTGCAGGAAGATCAAGGAATCGCCCTGTTCGCGATCGACGAGGCCCATTGCGTCTCTCAATGGGGCCATGACTTCCGTCCCGAGTACCGTGCTTTAAAGGTGTTGCACGAGCGTTTTTCCAGCGTGCCCCGCATTGCGCTGACCGCCACGGCAGATGCGCCGACGCGGCGTGAGATTGTCGAGCAGCTGGGACTTGAGCGGGCGCAGCAATTTGTCTCCAGCTTCGATCGGCCCAATATCCGCTATCGGGTAACGCAAAAAACAAATGCGCGCCAGCAGTTGCTGACTTTTCTCGCGGCAGAGCATCCCAACGACGCGGGCATCGTGTATTGCCTGTCACGCAAGAAGGTTGAAGAAACGGCTGCATGGCTGAAGGATCAAGGCTGGGATGCCTTGCCTTATCACGCAGGGCTGGATGCCGCCACGCGTCATGGGAATCAGCAACGCTTTCTGCGCGATGAGGGGGTCGTCATGGTCGCCACCGTCGCGTTCGGAATGGGTATCGATAAACCCAATGTGCGCTTTGTTGCCCATCTGGATCTGCCCAAGAGTCTCGAGGGCTATTATCAGGAAATTGGCCGAGCAGGCAGGGACGGTCTGCCGGCGAACGCCTGGATGACTTATGGTCTCGGCGATGTCGTGTCGATGCGCCGGATGCTAATGTCTGGCGATTCCCCGGATGGTCGAAAAACCGTGGAGTTGCAAAAACTCGATGCGCTCCTGGGGTACTGCGAATCGACAGCCTGCCGCCACCAAACCGTGCTGCGTTATTTTGGTGAGGCGCATCCCGGCGACTGTGGACAATGTGACAACTGCCTGACCCCCGTGGATACCTGGGATGCCACCCAACCGGCGCAAATGGCGCTGTCTTGTGTGTACCGAACGGGTCAACGCTTCGGTGTGGGGCACCTGATTGACGTGTTGCTGGGCAAGGAAACACCCAAAGTGGCGCAATTCGGTCACACGCAACTGAGTACCTTTGGTATTGGTAAAGCGTTGGGGCAAGCGCAATGGAGCAGCGTTTACCGCCAGTTGGCCGCTTCAGGTTTGCTGAATGTCGATATGGAGGCGTTTGGCGGACTGAAGCTGACCGATTTGGCTAAGCCGGTGTTGCGGGGCGAGCAATCGGTATGGCTCAGGCGGGACGCCGAACCGGTTAAACGCAAGACCAGCAAAATCGAAATGGCTTCCCGTCTGCGCGAAGGGTTCGCCGATGCCAGCGAAGATCCCTTGTGGCAAGCGCTCAAGGCAAAGCGGCTTGAACTCGCCCGTGAGCAAGCTGTGCCGCCTTATGTGATTTTCCATGACAGTACGTTGCTGGAAATCTTCAATCAACGGCCCTCTACCCCGGAAGCGTTCAGTCAAATCAGCGGGGTCGGACAGGCGAAGCTCGTGAAGTACGCGGACCATTTCCTCGAGGTGCTTAACGCGGATAAGTGATAGAAAATGAAGGTCGATCATGGCGCGCCATGACGATGATCCACTGTCTGCTTCATGCAGATTCTTCTGCGCTTCCCTCCATGGTCCGCAAACACCAGAGGGGCTGACCACTGGACCGATACTTGCGCTCGAACAGGGTCAACGGCGGCTCGTCATCAGGTACGGGGAATATCTCCGCCGTCCGGCCATGGTAGGCGAAAGCCTGCGCGAGTTCTTCCAGATAGATGCGCCAGTTGCTGCGGCTCTCGAACTGCCCGCCCAGCGCCACAAGATCCGGGAAAACCGGGTGGGCGTGAAAGCGCCGTTTAAGGTGTTTCGGCTTGGGTTCGGGGTTTGGATACAACAGATAATGCTGTTCAGGACGCCAGCCGGCCTGCCGGGCCAATCGCCAGAAGTCCACCAGATCCGCCCGCACCAGCAAACAGTTCTCCGGGGTGTCCGCCCGCTGCCGCGAAAGCCGATCGGCCGAACGATCCACCCCAATAACGAGATGCGCAGGGTATCGGGTCGCAAGTATCCGGCTGCTGTCGCCGGTGCCACAGCCCGAATCCAGAATCAGGGGCTGAGCGCGACCAGCGATCCACTGCTCCGCCTGCGCGAAGGCATCACGGTTGTAGTCGGCAATCGGCTTGGCCCAATGATATCGGGCATGCTTGTCCACCTGAGCGATCAGGTCCTCATGCGGCGCGGTCTGCCGGGAAACGACCAGGCGGGAATTGCCGCTCTCCCCTTTCGCCAGAGGATCAACGCCGGATGCCAACGGGGGCATGGCCGCTCAGCGATCCGCGAGGATGCCGTGCTGGCGCAGCAGCGGCTCGATGCTCGGCTCTCGCCCACGGAAGGCCTTGAACAACGTCATCGGATCGTCACTGCCGCCGCGTTCGAGGATATGCACCAGGAAGTCCGTGCCGGTATGCTCGTTGAACACGCCGTCTTCCTCGAAGCGCGAGAAGGCATCCGCCGACAGCACTTCCGCCCACTTGTAGCTGTAATAGCCGGCGGCATAGCCCCCCGCGAAGATGTGCGAAAAGCCGTTTTGGAAGCGGTTGTATTCCGGTGGATGCAGTACCGCGACCTGCCGGCGAATCCGGTCAAGCGTTTCCTGGATCCGCGCCCCGGTCTGCGGGTCGTATTCCTGGTGCAGGATCAGGTCGAACAGCGAGAACTCCAGCTGACGAACCGTTTGCATGCCGGATTGGAACTGCCGTGCGGCCAGCATGTTCTCGAACAGCGTCTGGGGCAACGGTTCGCCGGTCTGGTGGTGACGCGCAAACAAATCCAGCGCCGCGCGCTCCCAACACCAGTTTTCCAGGAACTGACTCGGCAGCTCCACTGCATCCCAGGCCACGCCGTTGATGCCCGAGACGCCCACCGTCTCGACCTTGGTCAGCATGTGGTGGAGACCGTGGCCGAATTCGTGGAACAGCGTGGTGACTTCGTCGTGGGTCAGCCGTGGCGGTTCGTCGCCCACCGGCGGGGTGAAGTTGCAGGTCAGGAAAGCCACCGGAATCTGCAGGCTGCCGTCGGCACGGCGGCGGCGCTGAACACAGTCCGCCATCCAGGCCCCGCCGCGCTTATGCTGACGGGCGTACAGATCCAGGTAGAACTGCCCACGCAACTCGCCATCGCGGTCGTGAATTTCATAGAAACGCACGTCCGGATGCCAGGTCGTGATACCGTCGCGCTCGGTCACGCGAATGCCAAACAGCCGGTTAACCACATCGAACAGCCCCGCCACCACCCGGTCGGCCGGGAAGTACGGCTTGAGCTGTTCCTGACTGATGTCGAAACGAGCCTGGCGCAGCCGCTCGCCATAGAACGACATATCCCAGGGCTTTAATGCGTCCGGGCCACCCGCGTCGTGGGCAAACACAGCGAGTTCGTCCAATTCCTGACGGGCGCGCGGCGCAGCTTGTTCCGCCAGATTATTGAGGAATTCGAGCACCTGTTCCGGACTGTCCGCCATCTTGGTCGCAAGCGAGCGCTCCGCATAGTTCGTAAAACCGAGCAGCCCGGCCAACTCGTGGCGGATAGCAAGAATGCGTTCCATCAACGGGCCGTTGTCCCATTCACGGGCATGCGGCCCGACCTCTGAAGCGCGGGTGACGAAGGCGTGGTAGACCGTCTCACGCAGGTCGCGGTCCTCGGCGTAGGTCATGACCGCAATAAAGCTCGGGGCGGCCAAGGAGATACGCCAGCCACTCTTGTCCTTATCCTGGTTTTCCCGCTCAGCCGTCTGGCGGAACATGCCAAGAGCCGATTCGGGTAGACCGGCCAAACGATTCCGGTCGGTCAGCGTCAGCGACCAGGCATTGGTGGCATCAAGCACATTGTTGGCAAACTGGGTGGTGATCTGTGACAGCTCGCTCTTGAGTGCCTTATAGCGCGCCTTGTCGGCAGCCGGCAAGTCGACGCCGGACAGGCGGAAATCGCGCAGGGTATTCTCGATCACTTTCCGCCGCTCGCCGGAGAGCGTGGCGAATTCATCGCCCCCGCCATCACCTTGGTGAATGGCCTCATAGGCGCGGAACAGCGCCTCATTCTGGCCCAGCTCGGTGGCGTAGTCCGACAGCTTCGGCAGGCAGGCCTCGTAGGCCACCCGCAACTCGGGGCTGTTGACCACGGCATTCAAATGGCTGACCGGCGACCAGGCACGATCAAGCCGGTCGCCCATCGCGTCCATCGGCTCGGCAAAGTTGTCCCAGGTGAAGGGCGCGCCCTGTTCCAGTCGCTGGGCGATGGCGGCACGGTTTTCGGCCAGAATCAGGTCGATGGCCGGTTCGATATGCGCGGGTTCAATCTGGTCGAAAGCGGGAAGATCAGTAATGTTCAGCAAGGGATTGTTCATGGTCTCAATTCTGCAAAGGCGTGCGTGTTATCCAGGTTGTCGATGCATTGCCTGGGGCTCATTCGGCCAGGGGGGCCGGGTGGCAACGGTGCGGCGAATCCGTCCGGAAAATGACGACGAGCCTAGCATTATTCCACGCGACACGCCCTTTCGTTTGCATGGTTCAATCGGGCAAGCGAGCGGCCTGCACGCGTAACCCGGTCAGGATGGCATCGCTGATCTGCGCGGAAAAACCGGATGGCAATTGTGCCGACACTGCATGAATCACCTCGCCCGTTCGCGCCTTCATGTCCGCCATGATTTCACGCGCGATACGGGCCGAAAACGCGATGCTTTGCGCTGTATGCTCAAAGTGACGCGGCAGGATCTCGCTCCAGCGGTAATGCCGGTTCCTGCCATGGACGCCCATGGCCATTCGGGCCTTCTGGGCCGAGAGGCTGCCGTGTGCAATCAGTGGGTGGGCAGACAGAATGTCATACAAGGGCGTCATACGAAATGCGCTGTCGGGCTCCAGAAAAATACTGAAATTCTTAGCATGACCGTCGATGGCGGCCAGCATCCAAAACAGGATTTGCGCCCGAAAAAAATGCGCCCTGTCCTGCAAAGGTGTTTGCGAGCCCAGCAGGAGTTGC